>CALDTK010000281.1 GCA_937924035.1 uncultured Saprospiraceae bacterium
CACAAGGCGAAAGAGGTGAATACTTCTTAGGATCGACAGTTCTCGGAAGCTATGATCTAACAGATTTTACTATCATCGATAATATCCCCTCAGGTATTGAAGTAGAGTCAATTGAATCTGGTAAATGGTGGGCCGGACCAAGTAATGTCACCGGCCAATTAACAATCGAGTACCAAACAAACCTAAATGCTACTTGGCAAGTTTTAGCAGGTTCGCCACACACTCTGCATAGCAATACGAGAGTGGAAATCTCCTCATTAGGTCTAGCAGTTGGCGAACGAATTTCAAGTATCCGGTATCATTTTATCAATGCTCCAATCGAATTTCACCACTACGATGCACCCGTCATCGGCTTTAGAGTTGATCCAACGGCACCTCTTGGCATCATCACGAATTGCCTTACATATTCAACAACCACAGCAGGTGCCTTGCCCGCATCACAGTGCACGGATATCAATGTTGTTGCTGCAGTTACTGAACCGCAGCCTTATTCATATATCTATACCGGAACCGGTGGGGCAAAAGAACCAAATAAAGACTTCTACCTCATTGCCCAGTTTAGAAATAATCCTGGGACGACAGGAAGCATAGACGAACCTTGGGCAAGTGTGCTAATTCCAGAAGGATTTACTATTGATCAATCCAAGGTGAATACTTTTTCGAGCGTATTGGGTTACCCTGAACCAAGTAGCATTACTGTTACACCAAACTATGGTGGCACTACAAACACGCTTTTACGTGCAGACTGGGCAGGAACAGGGTTTTCAATACCTCCAGGAGAAGATATTCGACTAAACTTTCCATTACAACCAACATTAGATCTACCAGCCGGAACAGACATAACTCAATTAAAATATTATGTTGGAGGCGCAAATGGTGGAATTTGTCAGTCAAAAACAGAAGTTGATATTCTCGACATAGATCACGATGGAGATACTACAGATGACGTATGTTTTGACGATGTAGATATTAGTATTACCCCACTTCTTGCCGTTGAATCAGAACTTGAAGTAAAAGGAGCTCTTGATGTCTCATGGACTGCTTTTCCTAATGCAGGTCAAAGCTTGCCAGGTGGTTTGGCAGACTTTAAGTTGACCTTGAGAAACACTGGTAATGTCCAATTGGAAGATGTTTTACTATTGGACATTTTGCCTCACACTGGAGATGTTGGTGTGATTGATCCAGATCCAAGATTAAGCGATTGGTCGCCAAACCTGGTCGGACCAGTGGAAGCGCCTATAGGTATCACAGTGTACTATTCTACGGAAGGAAACCCTTGTCGCGCAATTGATGGATTTTTGGCTACCGACCCTGTTGGGTGTGTTGCTGCTAATTGGACTACTAGCCCTCCCGCTGATATCACTACAGTTAAATCTCTGCGGTTTGATTTTGGCACTTTAATAATTGAACCACAGTCTGAATTTACATTTGGTTGGCCTATGAGAACCCCTGTAAGTGTATTGAGCACACCAGGGGTAAACGTAGGAGACCGCGCCTGGAATTCATTCGGGTTTATCGGGACAAGAAGCGATAATGGAGCTTCTTTGTTACCCGCAGAACCTGTGAAAACGGGTATTGAACTTAACGCACTCACCCCAGGTGTTGTGGGTGACCATGTCTGGATTGACACGGATGGGGATGGGATCAAAGAAGTAGGAGAAAGTGGACTCAATGGTGTGCGAGTTGAACTCTATCGCGACAATGGAGATGGTATTGCTAGCTTGAGTGATGATGATTTCGTTTCCTTTACGGTTACTGCTGGAGACGGAGAATACCTCTTCCCGAACCTATCTACGGATGATTATTTTCTTTTCTTCGTTAAGCCACCAACTTACAACCTTTCACCTCAATCTGCTGGATCAAATCAGACACTTGATAGTGACGGAGCTGCTGCCATCCGTGCTGGATTTACTGGCGCGATCACCGATGTTTTCCCGATCACAAATGTACAGTTTGACTTAAACAGAGATCAAGGGTTTACACCTTCGGGCAACGGAGCGGTCGGTAACTATGTATGGCTTGATCAAAATAATGATGGACAGCAAAATGAATCTTCTGCTGATGGTATTAATGGAATTGAGGTCTCGCTATATGATTCAGGAAATAATTTTGTTACTTCCGTCAAAACCCAAAACGATATCTCTGGTGCACCGGGTTACTACCTGCTTGACAATGTAACACCGGGTACATATACACTTGAGTTTAGTAAATCAACAGGCGCCGTTATTAGCGCGACAAATTCAGGAAACGACAATAGTGATTCGGACGCCAATGCAACTACTGGCAGAACAGGATCTTTTTCTATTACGGCAAATACCTACGACGACACGAGAGATGCAGGATATTTAGTAAGTGGTATCGAAATCTGCAACAATGGGATCGATGACGACGGTGATGGTCTTGTCGATTGCGCAGATTGCCTAGACTGCACTAGCGCAGTTTCATGCGGCGATAATGACGGTGATGGTGTTGGAGATTATTGTGATTTGGATGATGATAATGATGGGATTCCTGACCTAGAAGAATGTAAGTCATATTTAAACTTAGATTTTATTGGAGCAGACACCAGGCTGAATGGTTCTCTCATCACTGCTAATACAGCGGTTGGTTTAAATGATGTTTTAACCTTTTCTGGCTTAGGAGAACTTCTTAACGGAACTACAGTGGATGGAACGATATCCGTAGACCAAATTACTAGTGGACTTGAGTACGACCCCAGTTCAGGAACTTTTAGGCTTACCCCATACGATCCTAGTGCAGATGATCACGTTGTAATCAAATTGGCACTAAACGAATCCGGATCGACTACTCCGGTATCAGTTCGTGGTAGGTATCTTTTTCAGGATATAGACTCTGAAGGTGGATATAATTTTTCCGAAGTCATAGGTTTTAGTCAAAACTATGATGTTGATCTAGGCTCAAAGCTGCAAGCGATTACATATCAGAATTCTAGCGGCCCAGTTGGTTTTAACCACTATGGTGTTGATCCTTCAATAGCAGGATCCGCTGGAGATTGGCTTGACGAGGTAAATGTTCTCGAAACAGATGAAACAAACTGGCTTACTGTTTCTGTACAAGGAGGCAACGAACTACAAATAGCGTATGGCGTAACAGGAACTACTTCGCTACAGCCTGGCGGGAGGTCTTTTTCCTTGTCGCAATCATATATTCTCGACAGGTGCGATACAGATGGTGATGGCATTTTGAATATTGTAGATCTAGATTCAGACAACGATGGTATTTATGATCTTGTTGAGTCAGGTCATTCAGCTGTTGATGGAAACAATGATGGAATAATTGACGGAGCTCCAAGTGTCTTTGGAGGCAACGGACTCTTCGACGGAGTAGAAACTTCCGTGGATAGTGATGTGCTCAATTATTCTATTTCAAACAGTGAAGAGACGCCTGATGGGTTTTACAACGCATACGAAATTGACTCAGACGACGACGGGTGTCCGGATGTTTTTGAAGCAGGGTTTTCAGATGTAGACTTCGACGGAGAACTTGGAAATTCAGATGTGACTGTAGATGACAATGGTGTTGTAACCTCTGGAATTGATGGTTACACTGGAACTACCAACTACGTCACAAACCCTGCTAGGCAAGTGGGATGTCCAGACAATGACAATGACTTCATTAGTGACGGAAATGATGAAGATGACGACAATGACGGGATAACTGATTTCACCGAATTCGGCTGCAACAGCTCTTGGCTAGCGTTTAATGCAACTTGGACGCAGAGTAATGTAACGAACGATGCAATACAAATTAACAGGCCTTCTGTAGTTGCTTCTGCCCAGCCATTTGTATTTGGGGCTGGCCATACTGGCGTCAGTACAACTCGTCGGATTGATATTCCAAGCATTAATTCTAAAACCCTAGCGGAAGCAATTTTAACTGAAGAATATATTCAGTATGAATTCACTACTCAAGCATCTATAAATGCTGTCGTTCTCGGCGAGATGAGTCATAATAAAAATCCTGATTTTTCTGGTGCTACACCTTCAACATACGATTACTATACAGGTCTAGCAATTTCAGATGATGGGTTTGCAACAAGAACAATGCTATCCTATGGCTATCATGTTGATGCCATAATTCCAAGCGGATATGAGCATGACTTCATGAGTCTCGACAATGATGATTTCCAGTTAAAACCTTCAACAACTTATACCGTTCGAGTTTATTTTTTCGCTAAACAAACTAACGGTACAGCAAGATTTGATGACTTCGCTGTTTTGAGTTATGAGTGTACTAATCAGCTTGATCAAGATGGTGACCTCACTTATAACCATATGGATTTAAACAGCGATGGAGATTCATGCAATGATGTGATTGAGGCCGGATTTACCGATGGAGATGGCGACGGAATACTAGGCAACAGCCCTGTTAGCGTTACGGATCTTGGGCGCGTTAGCCCGAGAGTAGATGGATATTCACTACCCATAGAAACAAACTCAGGAGTTGACGACTTTTTAGATAACTCTATAGCTTCAGCTTGCCCTGAAATATGTAACAATGGAATAGATGATGATGGCGATGGACTCATTGATTGTGCTGATCCAGATTGCTTGGACTGCACCGATCTCTGCGGAGATGCTGACGGAGATGGCATCGGTGACTTTTGTGATCTAGATGATGACAATGACGGAATCCCAGATGTTGATGAATGCCCTAGTACATCAAGTGGATTATCAGGACCATTAACAGGGTTTACATCGAACATCTCCTCTACAGATTTAAGCGATCCTACAACATCTCATTTGCTTAATTCAATCACATATAGTGGGGAAACTTACAGTGATTTAATTTTACCTGACAGACTCAAGACAACCTTTTCACTTACTTCTCCGCATAGGGTTAAAGTTATATCCAACAATATTGAGTTATTCTCATTTGACTCAAATCCTAGTTTTGATGATGACGCCATTGTTGCTTTTAACACAAGGGACCTTGGAGAATATTTAGAATTGGATGGAAACAACTATTCCGATGGAGATTACTATGAACTTTTTTATACCAATCCAATAATTACTACTGCGGGGGGATTTATCGCTATAACAGAACGTAATGGTAACAATAGGCAAGTCGTTCAACCTATTGGGGCTTCTGGAGCCCTAATTGGAACAGCAATTACTATTGAGCCTTCTGACTACATCGACCAAGGAGCTGTCATTGATGCAAGCGGTCCTCAAAACTCATGGATGGCACTATATCCATTAGATGACCTCGCCCCTGTCGGCACACAAATCTTTGGCATTCGAGTTTCATTTAGTACAAGCAATACTTCTGATGGTCCTGATGCTAAGGTCTTCGTTTTTGGAGATGCGGCTGGAATATCCTGCGATGCAGATAATGACGGGATACCAAATCACCTAGATCTAGATTCTGACAATGACGGCATCTACGATCTCGTTGAAGCAGGTCATTCTGCCACCGATTTAAATGACGATGGCATCATCGACGGGCCTTCTTCTGCCTTCGGTACAAATGGACTTTTCGACGGCATCGAGACTGTTGCAGATAATGGCACCATCAATTATACGATCTCTGATAGTGAGCCAACACCTGACGGCATTTTTGATGCTTACGAACTTGATTCCGATGGTGATGGCTGTTTTGACACCCTTGAAGAATCGGTTGCCGACTCAGATGAAGATGGTGTTGCTGGTACGGGATCACCTACTGTTACTGTGACAACAGGTTTGGTTACAGGCAGTGCTTACTCTGATCCAGCTCAAAATCAATGGCAAAATCCAGCAATAGGAATTTGCATACCCGAAGACTGCACCAACGGTGTTGATGACGACGGTGATGGTCTCATTGACTGCAATGATGAAGACTGTCCAGGCGCGAATACCGCTGTTCGAGTCAATCGTTCATAACAGTAGGACAATAGCAAGGGGTTCAAGTACCTTCCCCCTATGCAATCTGACGTTCTTATCATTGGCTCTGGCATCGCGGGACTTTCAACCGCGATTCAATTGGCCGACCTAAATCCAGAGCTCTCGATTACGGTTTTGACGAAAGTTAATGAGGGCGAATCCAATACGGCATACGCACAAGGAGGGGTGGCCGCCGTCTGGGATGTAGAAGTCGACAACTACGAGAAACATATCGCCGATACGCTCGACGCTGGAGATGGACTTTGTGATCTAGATATCGTGCGCATTGTCGTAGAAGAAGGTCCAGATCGCGTTCGAGAAATCATCGATTGGGGCGCCAGGTTCGACAAACCTCATGGGGATGAAAATCCAGATGCAGACTACGACCTTGGTAGAGAAGGCGGGCATTCAGAAAATCGAATCCTACACTACAAAGACCTCACGGGTTGGGAGATTCAGCGGACACTTATGGCGCGTGCCGATGAACATCCCAACATCAATATCCTCGAACACTACTTCTGCCTAGACCTGATTACCCAGCACCACCTAGGTCATGTCGTGACCAAGGTGACGCCCAACATTACTTGCTTTGGTGCCTATGCGCTCAACCGAGAAAAGGGCGAAATTGAGCAACTGCTTGCCCGTGTCACCGTCGTAGCTGCAGGAGGGGCGGGTCAGATTTACCGAGCAACCACCAACCCAATTATTGCTACAGGCGATGGCATTGCGATGGTGTATCGTGCAAAGGGTCGCATTGAAAATATGGAGTTTGTTCAGTTTCACCCGACTGCACTTTTCGACCCTGCAGGACAAAACCCTGCCTTCTTAGTGAGTGAAGCAGTGCGTGGTTTCGGAGGCATTCTGAAATGTCCTGACGGAAAGGAGTTCATGCACAAGTATGATGAACGTGAAAGTTTAGCTCCACGTGATATTGTAGCCCGAGCGATCGATAAAGAGATGAAAGAGCTTGGTACAGAATTCATGTGCCTCGATTGTACACACTTAGACATGGAAGCCTTCCAAGCGCACTTTCCAACGATTCATGCGAAGTGCCTCAGCATTGGAATCAACCCTGCAACTGATCTGATTCCTGTCACCCCTGCATGCCACTACATGTGTGGCGGAGTACGTGTAGACGAGATGGGGCGCTCAAGCATACAAGCCCTATATGCATGCGGAGAGTGTACCAGCACAGGCCTGCATGGAGCCAATCGACTTGCTAGCAATAGCCTCTTAGAAGCGATGGTATTTGCCAAGCGTATTGCCTTAGATATTGCTACTCAAATAGGAGCCATCCCCTTACGGGAAAACATTCCAGCTTGGGACGCACGTGGCACCACCGAACCTCGAGAGCTCGTATTAATTACGCAAACACAGAAAGAACTCAAAGAAATTATGAGTGCCTA
>CALDTK010000282.1 GCA_937924035.1 uncultured Saprospiraceae bacterium
AGAAACGTTGCCACGTGCTTTTTACTGTTCGTGTTTGTTGCCGGTTTATTTGGCGCAGTTACTGTAACGCCCAGAACATTTTTAATTCAATCCATACCGGCGGGGATTGCTTTGGTTCTGTTGTATCTGGGGGCTCGCAAACATAACTGAGTGGGCGGCTACTAACGTCAATTACTGTTGTTGGGTAGGTTTAGTATTTTCTTTTCTTTCCCGCAATGTTGTGCCGTTCGCCCAGCGGTCTGTTTCTGGCCTGTGCTTAAATTAACATGAAAAATTGCATGGACAGGCAAAGTGAAATGGCCAGCAGTGGATCTGGCAAACCCGATGCGGTAGCTGTCAATTTACGTTCCCGACGGATGTAGCAGCGCTACATGGCCCTGCGTTCCAGCTCGGTAATTCTGGCTGGTAATCATATCTGACACGCACGGTTGTCACGACGAGCTAACTGGAATACTTCCAAGCGGTGATGTACTTGTTCATTGTGGCGATGTATCCAGCAGGTCAGATGAGGAAAGTATTCTTAAGTTTGCAACATGGTTTGAGGAACAGCCATTCGAACACAAGATTTGCATTGCGGGTAACCATGATAAGTACATGTCAGGTAAATGGTTTTCGAGCGCTATATATCTGCAGGACAGCTCTGTCACTATAGATGGCGTTGTATTTTATGGTAGTCCATGGACCCCAACGTTCTTTGATTGGTATTGGATGAAAAAAAGAGGGCCTGAAATCGCAGAGCGATGGCGTCATATACCGATGAATACAGATGTGTTACTTACGCATGGACCTCCGTCCGGCTTGGGTTTCTTAGGTTCTGCATGGGTAAAGGGAGTTGGGCCAATGGATGTAGGGTGTGCAAATCTTCGCCACGCCGTTGATCTTGTTCTGCCACGTGTGCACGGCTTTGGTCATATACATGAGGGGTTTGGTCAGAAGGAAGAGAATGGCATTATGTTCGTGAATGCCAGCTACCTGAATCTAGAATTCAACCCTGTAGAGATTGAGTTATCAGCGCGATGAAGCGGCGGAAAAACGATAGCGGTATTCAATCAAATCAGAAGACACCATACCATGTGCTCAATTAAGGCTGAGCCCATATCTGGGGTCTGGTAAGCGTGCCGTCATAAGCGATGGGTTTATATCTCGAAATACCAGATAATCGTTCCAAGGGAATTAGACGCAGCAATATGAATAAAAAAAAGCAGGTGAGGCTGCTTTTGGATGTATTGTCCGAGGTTACTGAAGAGAGTTGTTTTGCCATGCACGGTGGCACGGCAATCAAACTCTGTGTGCGAGATATGACGTGACTGTCTGTAGATACCGATTTAACTTATGTTGAAATAGCCGAGCTCATCGAAACGCTGAACGGAATTAAGGCAGCCGGTGAGCGTTTATTAAGGGCAATCATGGGTCACTGAAAGTGGGTGTTGGTGGTTCCCAAATAGTGATGCAAGCGGAATTTACTCACTTAAAATTTATCCGGACATCTTATGGTCTGTTTCGCCATATCCAGAAATGTTTCACCTAATCTGGACAAGGGTTTATGGCTTGGGAGAAGAACATAATAGTGGTAGATAATATCGGGGACGAACGGCCGTGTTTCTATTAGCCCCAGATCACGAAGGTTGCAAGCCGTTACGTGATCAATTATTGAAACTCCAGCGCCGCTGGCGACCAGGTTGCCCACTGCCATCGACAACTGAGTTTCGACTTGAAGTTTTCGTTTGACTTCGCTGGCAAGAAAGACAGCATCAATTAACTTTCTAGATGAATAGTTAGCGCCTAGAGATACAAAATTCTCACCTTCAAAATGCTGAGGTGAAAGTGATGAGTGTTTGAGCATCGCATGGCCTTTTGGCAGGATAGCCAACATGGGGGCATCACAAAGCAGTCGTGAATTAATGGCCGACTGAGCTGTGTGTTGCTCTGCAAAGCCTATATCAAATTGCTGTGAAGCCACGCACTGCGCAACTCGTTGTGAACTGTGAATTTGCAAGCTGATTGAAATATCAGGCTTGTCATTGCGGAATTGAGAAATGATGCGTGGCAGGAACTCTAGTGCCAGAGCAGGAAGGCTGGCTAAACGCAAAGATCCTCGTCGGAAATTGCCTATCTCTTTCGCCGCTTCTGCAATTTCACCAATACCTATAAATGATCGGTCAACCTCTTCATAGAGTGCTAATGCTTCGGGTGTTGGTAACAAGCGTTTTTTCTCACGCCGAAATAATCCATAACCAACGGTGTATTCAAGGTCTGTGATCAGTCGACTGGCTGAGGGTTGCGTGATGTGCATCCGCTTTGCGGCTTCAGTAACGCTGCCTGTCTGTATGAGCGCTCTGAACGCCTCCAGCTGCCGATGATTCAACTTCATGAGCACTCTCGCTACGTAAGCATTATTCACCAATATAGTATTTAGGCATGATTAAGTAAATTATTATCATTTGCTTTATGTTGGGTGTTGGGCAAAAGTGATGGACGCAACTGCTAAAGGAGAATTTAAATGCGAAAACTGCTCACGATGGTCGGCCTTCTGGCAATCACGTCTACTCTGGCTCAGGCACAGGAAAAAACTCTGTATGTCAGCGCTTACGGGGGATCGACAGAAAAACTGTTCAAAGAAATCATTATTCCCAAATGGGAAGCGAGATCCGGTGCAAAGGTTGTTTATGGAGCAGGGAATTCAACTGATACACTAGCGAAACTGCGGGCACAAGAAGGTGCGCAGGAAATTGATGTAGCCTTTATCGATGACGGCCCAATGGCTCAGGCAATTGGTTTCGGTTACTGCGATACCGTCAATGAAGAGACTTTCGCCGATTTGTATGATGCGTCGCGCATGCCGGAAGGCAAGGCCGTTGGCATAGGCATTATCGCTACAGGGATATCCTACAACACAGAAGTATTTGCCGAAAAAGGATGGGATGCCCCTTCTTCATGGGCAGATCTGGCGGACCCGAAATACAAGGGTTTACTTTCAATCCCACCCATTACCAACGGCTATGGCCTGCATGCCTTGATAGCAACCGCGATTATCAATGGCGGCGGCGTTAATGATATTGAACCTGGCTTCAAAGCATTCGAAGAGACCATCGGTGATAACGTTCTTGTCTACGAGCCATCATCTGGAAAGATGTCTGAGCTGTTTCAAAATGGCGAAATTGCCTTGTCGGTCTGGGGCAGCGGACGCTTAAAAGCACTTGCCGATTCAGGCTTTCCCGGTGCCTTTGCTTATCCAAAAGAAGGTGGAATCAAATTATTGGTTGCTGCGTGCCCGGTGGTTGGATCAGATGTGCCTGAGCTGGCTCAGGACTTCCTGAATTTTGTCACCTCTCCGGAGATACAAAAAGTATTTGCAATCAAAAGCGGATGGGCGCCTGTGAATTCCACGGTTGAACTGACAGAGGACGAGAGCCGAGCACTACCCACCGGTGCTGACATCGTCGATAACTTGATCAATATTGATTATTCAGTGGTGAATTCGGCTCGTGGCGACTGGACCAAGCAGTGGACCCGGCGCATAGAGAACTGAGTATTTCGCGCTAGATTTCGGCGCGTCTCCAGGGCGCGCCGTTTGCCTGTTGCTGCTCGATTTCATTTTTCATCTTTGAATAGGCGACTGAATGTCCTATCTTAACTTCCAGGCGCTAGGCAAGCAGTTCGGCGACTTCGTAGCAGTCCACGATATGAATTTAAGTATCGATCGTGGAGAGTTTATCTCCTTTCTCGGGCCTTCTGGTTGTGGTAAGACCACAACGCTGCAGATGATTGCCGGGCTACTTACCCCCACGACCGGAAAAATATTTCTCGATGGTGTTGATATCACCGAAACGCCGGCTAACAAGCGCGGGTTGGGAATTGTTTTTCAAAGCTATGCTTTATTCCCGCATATGACTGTCACCGAAAATGTCTCGTTCGGTTTAGAGATGCGTGGGATTGCCAAGACCGAGAGACTGGAACGTTGCCGCGATACTTTGGCTCAAGTCAGATTAGAGCAGTTTTCAGATCGCTATCCTAAGGAGCTCTCAGGCGGTCAACGACAACGCGTTGCTTTGGCGCGTGCGTTAGTTATAGAGCCGCCTGTGCTCTTGTTGGATGAGCCACTGTCAAACCTGGATGCAAAGCTGCGTGAAGAGATGCGCATCGAGCTGCGTCTGCTGCAGCAGGATATTGGTGTCACCACCATTCTTGTCACGCACGATCAGGAGGAAGCGCTTTCAATGAGTGATCGCATCGTTGTCATGCAAGAAGGTGAGGTATCACAGATTGCAGCTCCTTTAGAGTTATATGAGCGGCCTGCAAGTACTTTCGTCTCACACTTTGTCGGTAAGACTAATCTTGTGCAAGGGCAGGTGACGGCTCTTAACGAGGTAGGTATCAATGAAACTCGACTTAAAGTTGATACCGGGCAGCGCGCACCTGGAATGGCGGTGCAAATTTCTATCAGACCGGAAAAATTCATAATGTCGACCGAAGAGCCCGGTCTGAAAGTATATGTAGAGACAGCTATTTTTCTTGGTGCAAGTTGGTTGTATCGAGTTAACGGTAGTCTCGGTGAGTTGTTTGTCACGCAACCCAACACTGGTTCGGCTAGGTATACAAAGGGTGATACTGCCTGGCTCAGTTGGCAGGAGGGCTCTCTGACACTGTTTGAGGAGCATGCGTGATGGGGGGTGTTAACACGCGATTAGCTCCCTATTTTCTGACTGCTCCAGGTATTGTTTTTTTTGTGGCGCTTTTGGGAGCGCCCATGTTGATGACGTTTCTTCTTAGCCTGCATTCCTACGACTTTAACACTGGTATTCAATCAGACTGGACTTTCGCCAATTATATTGAGGTTCTAGGCGATAGCTATTTTCAGAAAATCTTTGGTCGAACGTTTGGTCTGGCACTGTTGGTCACGGTTATCTGCGTGCTCATTGGTGTGCCCGAGGCTTATATTCTTTCAAAAATGAGTAGTAGATGGCGCTCGATTTTTCTGCTTGTGGTGCTGGGTCCGCTATTGATCTCAGTCGTTGTGCGCACACTGGGCTGGGCGCTGCTTTTTGGCGGCAAAGGCCTACTGACAATGATTTCACAGGCCCTTGGGTTTGGTGATGCGCCAGTGAGTTTGATGTTTACGTTCACGGGTATGACGATCGCGCTGGTACATGTTCTGGTACCGTTCATGGTGATATCTGTCTGGGCCTCGCTACAGAAAATCGACCCACAAAGCGAAGATGCCGGGTATTGCCTTGGTGCATCAAAACTGACAGTACTGCGGCGAATCACACTGCCACAAGCCATGCCCGGTATATTGTCCGGAAGCATCATCGTGTTCGCGCTAACGGCCAGCGCGTTTGCCACACCGGCTATTATTGGTGGTAGGCGAATGAAGGTGGTGGCAACGGCCGCCTATGATGAGTATCTCAGCACACTCAATTGGCCTCTAGGCGCTGCAATAGCCGTACTACTTTTGGTAGCCAACGTCGTCATCATTGCCAGCTACAACAAGCTGATTGAACGTCGCTTTGCAAAAGTGTTTGAATAGGATTACTTGATGCATAATCTTGGTCTTGTCGCCCGTATCTTTCATGCCTTATTTGTCGCTTTCATATTAGCGCCGCTACTCATGGTTATCGCAGTGTCATTCACTGATAAGGGCTATTTGTCTTTGCCGACAAATGGCCTGTCGTTACGTTGGTTCCATGCCATTTTAGATAACCCGGACTTTATCGATGCATTCTGGATGTCGGTATGGTTGGCCCTGATTGCTGCATCCATCGCTGTGCTTATTTCGATTCCGGCAGGGCTTGCCATAGCGCGCCATAAGTTTGCAGGTAGAGATATTATTGCGGCATTTCTGTTGTCCCCCTTGATGATTCCTCACCTTGTTTTGGGGGTGGCGTTTTTACAGTTTTATTCGTCTATCGGTTTGGGTGGATCTTTCTTTGGCCTGGTAGCGGCTCATGTAGTATTAATAACACCGTATGCACTGCGTCTTGTGCTCTCAGCAGCTACCGGTCTTTCGACAGACGCTGAGAATGCAGCACTTACACTTGGCGCGTCAAAGTTCACTGTGTTTCGCAGGGTGACATTTCCACTCATATTGCCGGGTGTTGCAGGTGGATGGCTGCTGTCTTTTATCACAAGCTTTGATGAACTGACCATGAGTGTTTTTGTGGCCTCACCGTCAACGCAAACGCTTCCGGTAAAAATGTATCACCACATCACGCAGACGATTGACCCATTGATCGCGTCCGTCTCTACGGTGCTCATCGTTTTGACCTTCCTGGTGATGTTGATTTTGGATCGCTTCTACGGGCTAGACAAAATCTTTATCGGGAAGGGCTGAGTATGTCTTCGATTATCGTCGGCGGTGGCGTGGTGGGTCTTTCCATCGCATATGGTCTGTTAAAAAAAGGCGAGGACGTCATCGTACTTGATGGTGGCGACAGTGATTTGCGTGCGTCTCACGGTAATTTTGGGCTTGTTTG
>CALDTK010000283.1 GCA_937924035.1 uncultured Saprospiraceae bacterium
GCGACCGGTGGTGCTTCTGAAGGGAACCGCCATCGTGTAGATGGGACCTATGTAGCTGAACGCAATTTTGGTACGGTCACCCTTTCTGGTCCATACGCCTCGAGAGTAGCCACCTTGAGAATCTATAACGAATCGGGCCAAGTACTTTGGGAGCGAACGTTGTAGTTCTCGTCAAATTGAATGGTTAATTTCTCAATGATAATGGCAGGTGGGACGTCTTGCGCGCCATTAAAATGAGACGAAAGCAAGCCTAGCGTCTGGTCATTAGCATTGAACAATTACCAACAAGCAATTCTTCTCCTGCACTAACTTCCCCCCATGGCGAAGCTCAGACAGCTGATAGCGTACCTCGAACGCATGGCCCCTCCAGCCCTACAGGCATCTTATGATAATTCTGGATTGCTTGTAGGTCACCCAGATACAGACGTTGAAGGTGTCTTGGTGTCCCTCGACTGCACCGAAGAAATCATAGCTGAGGCAGTGGCTGTTGGCGCCAATGTTGTCGTTGCTCACCATCCCATTGTCTTTTCAGGGCTTAAACGAATTACAGGCAAGACCTATGTCGAGCGCACCATCATTGCCGCGATAAAGCATGATATCGCTATTTACGCTATTCACACCAATTTGGATAGCGTGCTTGCTAGAGGGGTCAATGGACGAATAGCTGATCGTTTGGCATTAGAAAATGTAAAGGTGCTTTCACCCAGCAAGAACACGCTTAATAAGCTGGCGATCTACGTTCCACGAGAAAACACAGAAGAGGTAGCGCAGGCCATGTTTGAGGCTGGAGCAGGAAGAATTGGAGACTACGACCGTGCCTCTTTTCGGAGCAATGGTATCGGTACGTTCCATCCTTTAGAAGGAGCAAATCCATCCATCGGTGAAGTGGGTAGTGACGAGCATGTAAATGAAACCAAACTCGAAGTGGTCGTACCACGTGTTTTGGCGAAAGCCGTTCTCACCGCCGCAAAAAGAGTCCATCCTTACGAAGAGATGGCCTACGATCTCTATGCGTTAGAGAGCAACTATTCAGACTACGGAATGGGCGCCTATGGCGATTTGGCTGAACCAATGGAACACGATGAGTGGATGGCCTTCCTCTGCGAATCTATGGAACTTGAATCTGTCAAGCATACTGCGCCGACAGGGCAACTTATCAGGCGGATAGCCGTATGTGGAGGTGTCGGAAGCTTTTTGCTACCTGCTGCAAAGGGAGTAGGAGCCGACGCATTTGTTACCGCAGATTACAAATACCACGAGTTTTTTGATGCCGAGGGTAAGCTTGTAATCTGTGACATTGGACACTATGAATCGGAGCGATTTACAATCGATTTGTTATTTGAGGCTATATCGACGCGATTTGATACCTTTGCGGCCCGTATGACAAGTCGGAACACCAATCCGGTTCGTCTTTACCTCCCGGCGGGGGCCCCACATTAAAACGTAATAGGCACATGGCAGCCACCAAAGAAAAAACGGTCGCAGAGAAGCTTCACCACCTCTACGAACTACAAGTAATCGATACAAACCTCGATGACATTCAGGTACTCAAGGGCGAACTTCCAATGGAGGTTAGCGATCTTGAAGACGAAATCGCAGGTTTAGAAACACGTATTGGCCGCCTTCAGGGCAGTGTTGATGACATCGAAAGCCAAATCAACCGTCTTGATGGTGTGATGCAGGATGCAAACGGTGCGATTGAGAAGTACCAGCGTCAAATGGACGAGGTAAAGAACAATCGTGAGTATGAAGCACTCCAAAAGGAGATTGAGCTTCAAACGCTTGACATCCAACTTTCTGAAAAGAAGCAAGGGGAAATGCGTGTTTCGCTAGAGGCGAAAAAACAAACACTCGAAATTGCTACCGAGCGTCTCGCAACAAAAAACGAAGACCTTGAGCGCAAGAAAGTTGCACTTGAGAAGATTGTTGCAAAAACAGAGAAAGAAGAGCGTAAGCTCAAAAAGCACTCTGATGCTGCTCGTAAAAATATCGAAGATCGCTTGCTAAAGGCATACGATAAGATTCGTAAAACGTACCGCAATGGCCTAGCTGTTGTAGGTGTAGAGCGTAACTCTTGTGGAGGTTGCTTCAACCAAGTACCACCACAGACGCGTCTCGAAATCGGTATGCACAAGAAGATTCTCGCTTGTGAGCACTGTGGTCGCATTCTCGTTGACGAAGAAGTAACGAACCCAGCTCCTGCTGCAAAGGCAGAGTAACAAGTTGCAACACGAATCAATTTAAAAGGCCGATACTACTCACAGGTAGTATCGGCCTTTTTTTTTTTGATGATGGAAAGCCGAATCGTCAGATCTACCGAAAGTATGACTTTAACTGTGTGCTTGAAATTATCAATCCCATTGAAATACCCTTGATCTGACGATTCAAATATCAATCGGGGAGTCCTGATGTGCTATTTTCGCCTCATGCCCGCAACCAAATCGAAGACCTCTGCCAAAGCTCCACTTGCGAAGAAGACCTTGAAAAAAGGATTCGAATTGATGGCAACAGCCAAGTCGCTAACCGAACTTTACGAAACGAACTTTAAAGAAGTAAGCCGTTACGTACATGCAACTTCGCGTGGACATGAGGCCATTCAATTGGCAGCTGGCATGCAGCTGGAAGCACAAGATTATGTGTATCCGTATTATCGAGATGATTCGATTTTACTCGGACTAGGAGTAACTCCCGAAGAGTTGATGCTTCAACTATTAGGTAAGCAAACTGATCCGTTTTCAGCGGGCAGAACGTACTATTCTCACCCGAGTTTGAAGCGCGAAGGGATGCCAAAGATTCCGCATCAGAGTTCGGCTACAGGCATGCAGGCCATTCCAGCTACAGGGGCTGCTATGGGCATCAGATATAAGAAGATTCAAGGCATTATCGACGAAAAAGCGATTGTGGTCTGTTCTCTAGGTGATGCCTCCGTAACGGAAGGTGAAGTTGCTGAAGCACTCCAAATGGCTGTGCTCAAAAAGCTTCCAATTCTGTTCCTTGTTCAGAACAACGAGTGGGACATTTCAGCACACTCCGATGAGGTGCGTGCCATGGATGCTGTTGAGTATGCCGCCGGTTTTAAGGGCCTTTCGGCAAAACGAATTGACGGTACAGACTTCGTGACGAGTTATAAAACCATTGGAGAAATCTACAAGAAGCTTCGTGCCGGTGAAGGACCTTGGCTTTTACAAGCGGATGTTCCGTTGCTTAATCATCACACCTCTGGCGTCCGTTCAGATTTTTATCGTCAGGCCGAGCTCGAAGCAGAACGTCCTCGGGATCCATTTCCAAAACTTTGGGAAGTATTGCGTGGGGCAGGTTTTAGCGAAAGCGAACTGAAAAAGACAGAAAAGAAAGCTCAAGACCTAGTGCAGGCGCATTTGGATCAGGCTCGTCAAGCTCCTGATCCTACGGCTGAAACACTTTTCGACCATGTGTTTGCACCTACTCCAATTACAGAAGAACGAGGTGAACGCGAACCAAAAGATGGCGCTACAAGCAACATGGTTGACTCAGCGCTTCATGCCGTTGGCGAAATTTTAGAAGAGTATCCAGAGTCCTTGCTGTATGGACAAGATGTAGGTGCAAGGCTTGGAGGTGTATTCCGTGAGGCAGCACTACTGGGAAGAACGCATGGCGACGAGCGCGTCTTTAATACGCCAATTGTTGAAGCATTCATCATTGGAAGTACGGCTGGAATGAGTGCGGTGGGTACCAAACCAATTGTAGAAGTTCAGTTTGCCGATTACATTTGGCCAGGACTTAATCAACTCTTTACGGAGGTGAGTCGCAGCTGCTACTTGTCGGCAGGTAAATGGCCCGTTCAGAGCCTCATTCGCGTTCCTATTGGTGCGTACAAGCATGGCGGGCCGTATCACTCGAGCAGCGTCGAAAGTGTCCTCACAGCCATTCGTGGGATCAAGATCGCCTACCCAAGTAGTGCCGCAGACATCAAAGGTTTGATCCGCGCTGGTTTTGAAGATCCGAATCCAGTAGTCATGCTCGAGCACAAGGGCTTATACTGGAGCAAACTACCGGGAACAAAAGCGGCGATGGGCATAGAACCTGAACGCGGATATGCATTGCCTTTTGGTGTCGCGCGAACCGTGCTTGCTGCTGAGCCTGAAGAGGAAGCCACACTCGGTATTGTGACCTATGGAATGGGGGTATACTGGTCGCTAGAAGCAGAAAAGCACCACAAAGGAAAGGTAGAAATTTTAGACCTCCGTACGCTTGCTCCAATAGATGAAGAAGCGATTTACGATTTGGCGCGTAAGCACCATCGCATTTTGGTGGTGACCGAAGAACCGGTCATGCATTCTTTCGCTCAAGCACTTGCTGGGCGCATTCAAGAAACATGCTTTAGCCATCTTGATGCGCCTGTTCGCACACTAGGGAGCGAGGAGATTCCAGCAACGCCGCTTAACTGGAACCAAGAGCAGGCCTACTTGCCGAATAAGGATAAAGTTGCTGTGGCGATCGGAAGTTTGCTGGATTACTAATTGGCTGATAGCAATAGCTATCTTGTCCTCATGTCTATAGCAAAGTCCAACTACAACTTGTTCGATCAGCTTAACGAAGCAGCCGCTTATCTACGAAAGCATACTGACTTTAAGCCTAAAACTGGGCTTATTTTGGGAACGGGTTTGGGCGGACTAGTAGAAGAGTTAGACCTTCACATGAAGTGGGACTATCAGCAGGTGCCGCACTTCCCAACAAGTACTGTCGAAGGTCATGCTGGAGCACTCTTAATGGGGCATTTGGCTGGCGAACCCGTCATTGTCTTGAGTGGTCGTTTTCATTACTATGAGGGTTATTCCGCGCAAGAACTCACCTTCCCAACTAGACTTCTTTGTCATTTAGGAATTGAACGCCTGCTCATCTCGAACGTAGCGGGAAGCACCAATCGACAATATCGAGCGGGTGATGTAGTGATTGTTAAGGATCACATCAACATGCATCCAGATAATCCATTGCGCGGCCACAATGATGAGCGCATAGGTGTCCGCTTTCCAGACTTGCTGCATGCTTATGATTTAAAGCTTCAAGAACTTGCAAGTTCTGCAATGCTCAAAATGAAAATGCCGGCACATCATGGTGTGTATGTTGGGCTACAAGGGCCAAATCTTGAAACCCCTGCAGAGTATCGCATGATCAAGATTATCGGTGGCGATTTGGTGGGGATGAGTACCGTACAGGAAGTGCTTGTGGCTAACCATATGAATACTCCTGTCCTGGTTACAAGCCTTGTGAGCAATGAATGCCACGATCCTGATAACCTCACAGAGACCACCTTGGAGGAGGTTTTGGAGGTAGCTCGTAGAGGAGGAGCGAAGATGCATGCACTCTGGATGGAGATTTTAACCACTTTTGCGGAAGCCTAGTCTTCAATTTCGAACCGTCAGATAGAAAGATGAACTTAATTTGACCGTAAATCTCACTGTGCATAGTCCTCTCGAAATGTGCTACAGATCGATGGTTCAACCTGAATCTTAAACTTTGAACAACGCCCCTCAACAAGCCTTTCTACAGGCCAAAGAACGAGCTACCCTTGCGGCAAAACAAGCTGGACGAAAAGCTTCTCAGCTTAGCATCGTTCGTTTAATTGCATTTTTTCTACTGATCGCTCTTGCGATTTTGGCTGGGGTTGAAGTACACCCTTTCGCAGGAATTCTTGTGGTTGTCCTTGGCTTAATCGGCTTCAACCAATTGGTAGGGAAACAGCAAGCTCTTGACGCACAAAAACTTCTTTTTGAGCGCGTTGTGCAGCTAAATGAACGGGAATTAGCAGCTTTGGAATACGATTTTTCTCAAACAGAAGGAGGGGAACAATTTGCTGACTTTTCGCATCCTTATTCTGGCGATTTAGATGTCTTTGGTTCCAAGTCAGTTTTTCAACTGACCAACCAAACCAGTTCTTTGGTTGGTCAGACTGCACTCGCAGCCTTTATGCAAAAGCCCTTGCAGCAGATTGATGAGTTGGAGTTGCGTCAAGAAGCAATACGTGAACTCGGACTACTTCTCGACTGGCGTCAGGAGTTTCTTGCACATGGTGATGACTCTCCAGCGAAAACAACAGCTTTAGATAAGCTCAGGGCATGGGCTGCTCAACCTTCCAATTTCTCTCAGGGCTGGTGGCCAATTGTCATTTATGGCCTTTCTATCTTTAATCTTGCGTGGCTGGCAGCGTTTTTTTATCTGCCGTTTTTCGTTGCTGCCTTAGCTTACATTCCTACAATTGCAATCCTGCTACGGTCAAAGAAACACGTGGATGTCATCCATGAACAAACCGAAGCAGCTGTCGATTTACTTCAGCGATATCGAGGAATGTTAGGGGCCATTGAAAAGAAGTCATGGAGTAGCTCCTTGTTGCAAGCTTTGAAAGCCCAATTGGAATCTACGAAAGGAACAAGTACGAGCGAGGTCTTTGGAAAGTTGTCCTTCATGAGTAGGCAACTCGCCGTACGAGCTAATCCATTTGTCGCACTTCTCAACCTCTTCTCATTTTGGGAGATTCGCTACGCACGCCAGCTAGAAAACTGGAAAGAGCAATTCCTTTCTGAAAATAGTAAGGCGCCTTTTCCAAAAGCGCTGGCCTTTGATCTGCCCACAGATAAAACCCCTGATCAACGACAAGCAGCGACGGTCTTAGATCAATGGCTACTTACACTCGGGGCATTTGACGCACTCGTATCTTTTGCGGGTGTTCATTTCCGTTATCCTGCATGGACCTTCCCGACCTTCAATGCTACTGGAGAGCTGAGAGGTGAGGCGATGAACCACCCGCTTCTTCCTCCAGAAAAGAGCGTAGCAAATGATTTTATGAGTCCTGCAAAAGCGCACATCAAGCTGCTTACTGGTTCGAACATGGCAGGTAAATCTACCTTTCTGCGCACCGTCGGATTACAAATCGCAATGGCGCATTGGGGTGGAGTAGTGCCGTCTAAAACCCTACAATTACCAATTCTTCGGGTATACACCAGTATGCGTACACAGGACAATTTGCATGAAGGTGCTTCAGCGTTTTATGCAGAATTACAACGCCTCAGAGTTGTTGTTGAAGCCAGTAAAAGAGGCGATAACATCTACTTCTTACTTGATGAAATTTTAAAGGGAACCAATAGTCAAGATCGCCACGCAGGTGGCAAAGCGCTCATCGAACAACTTATACGAGAAGGTGCCGCAGGCATTGTAGCCACTCACGATTTGGAGCTTGGTGCAATGGCTACCGCCACAGACCAGATAGATAACATTCGCCTAGAAGTAGAAACCGATGCAGAAGGAAAGCTTTTCTTCGACTACACCGTAAAGCCTGGTTTAGCACAGAGTCGTAACGCTTCGATTTTGATGAAGCAAATGGGACTAGGGGTAGAGTAATTGATAATGAAGGAATTGTCAATCGGTAACGTGCTAGCATGTCAGCCGCCGAGCCACGAAGACTCACGAGCCGAAGCAAGAAAAACGTCATGAACACTACCAATTACAACTGACAATTAAAACTCAAGCATACATCCCCTGCACAAAAGCTTTCAACTTCTTCGCGCTCGGTAAGTCTCCAGCATTTATTGCTGCTTGAATACCCGCGAGAGAGCAACGTAAAAACCTCGC
>CALDTK010000284.1 GCA_937924035.1 uncultured Saprospiraceae bacterium
CAATCGCCACAAGAGCGGGTGATGTTGTTGTGTATTGTGAAAATGGCGGACTTAACACAGAGATAGCCCGAGGATCTTACAGCTTCAATAGCGGGCAACTGGCGAACGGTCAGATATACGGGCCTGTTACGGATCAACTGATCTTTAATAACCTGAGCTGTGCCGGAGTAATCACCGTCGTGTTTGAAAATACGAGCGGGGTCACGCCGACTCCAGGTACTGCATTCCTAACCCACGAAGCCTGCATTAACGCGAGTTGCACCAACCTATGATTAGAGACTACGCCATGAGCATGGGTGATCAATGCAATAATCCCGGCTCAATGTATCCCGGTCGATTCGGCAGACGGTTTCTGTCACGAGAACACTATACTGCCCAGAACGGTCACAAGTGCGCGATATTCAAAACCCCTGCACACGGCGCTGCAACTCTGATTGAATTAATCCTTAACCGTAAAGGGCTGACCGTACACGAATACATCAACGGCGGCGACACGTTACCTGCAAATCGATCCTATAGCGGCGGTGCAAATTACGTCAAAAACGGCTACATGAAGAGCCTGAAAAGTCGCGGCATAGAAGGCGATCAGATTATTGCCCAAGACGATGAGTTTCTAATTCAATTGGTCAACGCCCACTCGTTCTGTGAGGGCAACAATTTTGAACTAACTGCCCGTTATTTTAAGACCGTTCAGGCACTACTAAAGGCCCGCAGCAAAGTCTATCGCTGATGTTTAAGTACTTGTTGAAGCGTCGCTATAAACCCAACGGCGCACCTTTCGTTGTGGGCGACAGGTCATGGGAATTTGTCAAGAAACCAAGCGGCTTAAAATGGATATTCAAACGTCCACTAGTGCAGCTAAACACAACTGGATTTACCTATTTCTACAACGGTAAAGTCCCGTTAGTCGTTCCCGCCAGTGACGAATCAGACACCCATTCCGTACCGTGGCCCGCTGTAATAATTACTTTTGGTTTAGTCCGGTACGCACCAAAGGGCTTGGTCTGGGTTGCGTTTGTACATGATCGCGCCTGCAAAGAAAAATGGCACACGTCAAAGATGCGTGCCGACCTCTACCGCGAGTCGATCTGGTTTGCATACGATGAAATCAAATCTAAAAAAATGAGTTTTATGCAAACTCAATCCTATCGATTACAAAATATTTTAATGGTTGGCGGCGTCAAGGTCGGCAGCTTATTTGGAGCTTGTTAGATGTGTCTTGATGTCACCCATACCGATGTCATTGTTGCAGGTGCTGCCGGTATACAGTTTCAGAATCCGAATGATTTTGAAGTGCAGGTCGGACCTACAACGCCTGTTGAGGGATTGCCACTGACATTGCCCGCCAATAGCTCGCTGGTCTATTTTCCAACTGAATCATTTTGCTACATCACCGTTTGTCCGACAGTATCTCCAGTCGATTCTGTTGTCATCAACTGCCCGACTGCCGTACTGACTGATTGCGATTTATTGGTTGATTTAACCCACAACAACCCCACCAGCATCACTGTCGATTACGACATTTTGATTAATGGTGCGGCAGTATCGGGGGCGTCATTCTCTGCACCGACAACATCAAATACAATTGACATTTGTACTGCGCTAGGGATTACAAGTGGGTCTGGCACCGCTGATGTTTCAATACGTTATTTCTATGACGGTGACACCACTCAAGTTTTTCAATCAGAAAACACCTGCACAGTACAATACGATATACCGCTAAATAAGCAGGCAGAACTGGCGGCCAATCCAAACCGATGTGGCTTTGGCGAGAACGCTGCGGGTGGAACCAATCTAGTTGAGGTGAGCACGCCCGCCGAATTTTTCGCGGCGATTCAGGTTGATGACAATCACGTTTGTCTGACCGAGGCAATGGCGGGTCTCAATATTCCCATCAATAGCCCTATAAGCAACTTCGCTGACAGGATAACAATCGACGGCTCAAGAGCACCAGGCGTTAATTTTGACGGCAGCGGTCTAGCAAATAATCAATGGATATTCCGATTTTTTGGCGATGATATTGTGCTGCACAATTTTTCCGGCAATGGATCTGGGTCCAATAACGGCAGTAATATTTCGTTTATTAATCTATACGGTAAACGAGTTTGGGTTGATAAAATCACTGCAACAGCATTCAATGACGATTTTATAAATATACTTTTAGATGCTGACGAAATCACGGTTTCAAGAGTCAAGGCGACAAACACTAGCAAGTCTGTCTTTGTTTTCAACCCGTCATTTCCGAGCACTAGGGTTACAGTACACAGTTCGGAGCTTGCGGCAATCTCAAGAAACCCATACTTATCAGCCGGTCAGCTACATAGCTTCAACAACTGGATTCACAATAACTCTGATTCAGGCACAAGGGCTGGAAGAACTGCTGTGCAGTCAGGGCTGGGGGGATTCACGCACACCGGCACTGCTGAAATTATCAGTCAAGAAAATGTATTCAATAACATACAATTTCAGGCGCTGGTCACTACAACGGATAATGCCGCAGCGGGTGGTAATGAAGGCTTTATTGAGTCCATTAATGATAATCTAAACGGCGAGCCAGTCAGCGGTAACGTCACGTTTGTTTCAGCGCCATCGCTTTTCACGCCGCCTGATTGTGATTTTATAAAGCCAAATTCTGAAGTAATAGCTTATGTCCAAGCCAACGCTGGAGCAGATCAATGAGCAATGATTACAGCAAGATTGAAGACCTTACGCCCGAGCAAGCGGAACAGAAACGATTGGACTGCATTAGCGCGATGGGCGAAGGTATTGCGGGATACAAAGATAAAATGAAGCTTGAGCATATCGCATCTGATCCCACAGCCGTTGCTAAATGCAAAGCGAAGATTGCCCGATTTAAGAGAATAAAAAACCAGATGACTGCCCAGTAGAATCAACCCTCCTCAATCTCAACCAAAGAAAACAGCTTCTCTTCGGCCTTTCTTAATCGTGATTTAATCTCTGACAGTTCACTTGGTGTAATCCCATATTCATCGTCTGGCAATACGTCACGCATTATCGTTAAGGCCATAGACACCTTGGCTCGATTTGTGGCTTTTATGTATTCAGCTTCGGTCATTGCTTCTTGCCTCTGGTTATACGCCACTTAAAATTGGTCCAGCTAAACCGGTAGTAGTAATCTGGCGACTGCCCGACTTGCCACTTTTCGATGATGGCCCTTTCTTTAGGCCATTGACTGTGTAATGTTCTCACCTTCTTGAATTCATGTAATAGTCAAACGACATTTTGTCAGATTCTAGGGTTGTCTTTTTGCATTCAGTGCAAACCCTATCGCCCTCACTGTATACAATCTCAGAATACGTCTGCTTAACCGCCTTGCAAATAGTGCATCTTAATCTTTCATTGACAGACGGTTCGGTTTTCTTGTGTTTAGTCATTACTACCTCCAGCCTTCTGTGCATTCTCTATTGCGATCTGTGCTTCACATTCTGCTAGATTAAATTCCAGAAGACTGATAAATATCGCGTGATTAATAGTCTGGCCCGACACTAACCCGAACTCCTTCATTGCAGCTTCAGTTACCGGAGTCACCCCTCCTTCAAGCATAACGAACGATACCTCCCCACTGTCCATTTTGCGCTCTTGATCTGCCAGCATTGCTATTTCTTCTATGGTAAATTGCATTTTATATTCTCTCTGGCTATGTGCTATTGCTGCTCAAGTAACGGTGTATTAGTCAGGCCAATCTGTTGCGCATGAGCGTGCAATTCCGCTTTCCCTTTCTCCTTAACGCCCTCCATATATTCAGCGTACTGGTCAGCCACAAAATCAGCGCTACTCCCACCACAAGCCCGCTGCGCGCTATTCAACTTCTCCATTAATTCACCCCGCAAAGTCTTAGACATTTTCCCTTCACCAATCATTGATTCAAGCTCTTTCATTGCTGAAATTCCCTCTGCCATGCATTGGCGCATTTCATCCTTGAATTTTTTATCTGTAGCCTTAATGTCACGCTCTATTTTTGGCACTTGATTATTGCCGATATATTTCAGAGTGCAAGGTGATCCAGTCCCAGAATTTAGGCTTGATATAGCCGTGGCCCATTGCGCTTCTGACATTTCAATCTCAACGTGTGGCAGCCCTCCTTTTTCATGTATCCAGTTATTAGATAGTCCGCGTAATACTTCGGCTGACTTCACTCTCAGACAGATGTAATGCTGGTGCTTAAATTCTGAATCGAACAATGTGGCTTGACCAGATACGCGAGAGACTTGGACCAATCCGTACGCCGGATGTGTTTCTCTATGATCCTGATGGCCGTGCTCATCTGGTGTTATTACTGGTTTTTCTGATTTCATATTCTCTCTCTGGTTAGGCTGCTTCTGGGTTGGCTTTCAATCCATCATTTATCAACACATTTTCATAGGTTTTAAACTCCAGCCGTACATGATCCGGGATAGAAGTATGCGGATGATGAGACCAGTGGAAACTCACTCTATCGTGAAAATCGAACGAATGGCGCGATGTCATTTCGACATTGCAGGTTCTAAGATCATACTTTTCGCAGATTTTTGATATTTCCCTCGCTGCCTCGGTGAATGCATCAGGCATGGTCGGGGGTGGGATGACTGGCGACTTTTCTTCCATTGTCTTAACTCTTAGGCTGCTTCTGGGTTGGTGTTTGATTGGGCGCGTATTGCTGGCCTATCTGACGGGAGCGTGTGCCGAAGATCATTCGATAACCTGAATAACTTACTTGCGCGTCTCGTGTCGATAGATGACTGCCAAATAGCCTGACAGTCTGCCTCTGATATGCCCGTGCAACGAAAAAGTAGATTCAGCTTTGTTTCCGCTTCATTCATATATTTGGTGCGGGCACCCTTGAATTGGTTGTATTTTGAATTGAGACTGGTGATCAGAAAATACTCAACGTCAACCACTTGGTATTTTCTCGCAATG
>CALDTK010000285.1 GCA_937924035.1 uncultured Saprospiraceae bacterium
GCTTTATTGTCAGCAAATCCTTTCGTTTGATCATGACAAGAAGCGCACGACACCTTTAAATCCGAAGAAAGACGCGTATCATAAAAGAGCGCTCTACCTAAGTGTATTAAATTGTCTTCGCCCCGACTCTCAAGTCCAAAACCAAAACGAGCGAAGTGCTCTGGCAGATTTGCAGTCGAAGTGTATGCAGGCACTTCAATATAGTCTTCCTCAAATTCCGCCAAAATCACCTGTTTTTCGTCAGGAGAGAAAGGTGAAGCTGATGTTACTAATTCGTCTTGGCAGGAAACAAAAAATAAAGACGCTGCTCCAAGAAAGAGTAAATGTGATGTTTTCATATGCGAATATTTGAGGGGCTGTGCTTGTCTAACTTACGCAGAAGTGACAATTCAAACCATCAAAAAGCCCATATGTGTCAGTTTTCAGCAAAACTTTAACACTTTTAGATACCTTTTCGCAATCTTACCAGCATGGCATCAACCAAAAAAGTACGCTTTCAAAGCGCGAACGGAAACGAACTTGTAGGCTATATCCAAGTTCCTGTTAATCAGCACCCTGAGCATTTTGCAGTATTGGCACACTGCTTTTCATGCACTAAAAATTTAGGCGCACTGAGAGAAATAGGCCGCGCACTTACACAGGAAGGATTTGGAATCTTGCGGTTTGACATGACTGGCCTCGGCGAAAGTGAAGGCGATTTTGGGCAAACCGGCTTTGTCAGCAATATCACAGATATCGTTTCTGCCTACCATTTCTTAGAAGCAGAATACCAAGCTCCTGACCTACTTGTCGGCCATAGTTTTGGAGGAACCGCCGCCCTGTGTGCCGCTACTATGATGCCATCAACCGAAGCTGTTGTCACCATTGGGAGCCCAAGTGATCCGAGAAATGTCCTGAAACGTTTTGGCGAAAGCCTAGAAGAAATACAAGTGAAGGGCAGTGCTACCGTAAAGCTAGAAGGGCGCCCTTTTAACATCAGTCAAAAGTTTGTTGAAAGCCTTTTAAGTGACGACCTACAAGAGGAGGTTGCTACTCTTAATAAAGCGATTCTCGTCATCCATTCTCCTCAAGATAATGTAGTAACCGTAGACAATGCTAAGCGCATTTACGATTTTGCAAAGCATCCGAAAAGCTTTGTCAGTCTTGATGGCGCTGATCACATGCTGACCAACAAGCGAGATTCAAATTATGTAGGCAAACTGATCGCATCCTGGGCAAAACGATACCTACCCCAGCGATTGGATTATGATGACTTGAAACGCTCGCAAGCCATCACTGTGCGACTTGATGACGACGAAAAGTTCACTACCGAAATCATGGCGCGTCACCATAGTCTCCTTGCAGACGAGCCTGAGAAAGTAGGTGGAAATGATTTCGGGCCCGCACCATATGAACTCGTAACTGCAGGACTTGGTGCTTGTACAGCGATGACCTTACAGATGTATGCTCGGCGCAAAAATTGGCCACTCGATCGTGTAGAGGTCGAACTCGATCACAGCAAAGAAGTAGATGAAGCGGGTGAGAGCGTAGATATCTTTACAAGGAAAATTCGCATCAAAGGAGCACTGGATGAAATCCAGCGGGCTCGCTTTTTAGAAATCGCAAATAAGTGCCCTGTTCACCGAACGTTAGAGAAAGGTTCTAAAGTTGTAACAGAGCTTGTGCCATTGCCAAGTTAAGTTCTTCAAAGTGTGTTAATCTTCATAAGTGAACGCTGCGAATCAGCGGATCAAATGACTTACGTTTGTAGTCATGGATTATTACAAAGAATCGCTCGCCCTACACCGTGCTTTACGCGGAAAAATTCGGGTTACTCCAAAGATCGATGTTTACACGAAAGATGACCTTTCGTTGGTGTACTCTCCTGGAGTAGCAGAACCATGCAGAGCGATTGCAGATGATCCAGAAAAAGCTTACGACTATACCATCAAGGGCAATACGGTTGCCATTGTCACCGACGGGTCGGCAGTACTCGGACTTGGCAACATAGGCGCAGCTGCCAGTATTCCAGTGATGGAAGGCAAGGCTCTCTTATTTAAGCGTTTTGCCAATATTGATGCATTTCCTCTTTGTTTAGATACACAGGATACAGACGAGATTGTGCGAACGTGTCAAATTCTAGCTCCAATTTTAGGAGGGATCAATTTGGAAGATATCGCTGCGCCCCGAAGTTTTGAAGTAGAATCAAGACTTCAAGATCTTGGTATCCCGGTATTTCATGATGACCAACACGGCACAGCAATCGTAACACTTGCTGCACTAATCAATGCAGCCAAAGTAGTTGGGAAAAAATTGAAGCACTTAAAGGTGGTCATCAACGGTTCGGGTGCAGCAGGTATGGCTATTGCTAAATTGCTCCTCGGTGTTGACGGTACAGGCGGGGGGAACGTGAATATCGACCCTGTTGCTGATATCATCCTATGTGATTCAAAGGGCATACTGTCCAGTCACCGTGAGGGCCTAAATGATTCTAAAAAGGAAGCGCTAGAGTTCTCGAATAAATCTGATCGTGAAGGCACTGTTTTCGATGCGATCAAAGGTGCAGACGTGTTTATTGGAGTGAGTGTGGGAGACCTGCTTACGCGAAAACATATCAAGACGATGTCACCTGATTCGATTGTGTTTGCTATGGCCAATCCAACACCTGAAATTTGGCCAGATGAGGCGAAAGCTGGGGGTGCGAAAGTTGTGGGTACCGGTCGTTCGGACATGCCCAACCAAGTGAATAATGTACTTGGCTTCCCAGGGATTTTTCGCGGTGCCCTCGATGCCCGTGCAAAACGAATCACCACGGCTATGAAGCTAGCTGCTGCAGAAGCAATTGCAGAAATGATTCGTGAACCTAATCCTGAGTATGTAATTCCTGCGAGTTTGAATGAGCAGGTAGCTTGGAATGTAGCGCGAGCTGTTGAGGCTGCTGCACGGGCAGAGGGAGCGTAGAAGGATATGAGATCCGGGACGTGAGATGTGAGATGCTACACATGCTGTTGTGCCACTCTAAATGTGGTCCGACCCTTATACCGTCGACCGTGACACGTAACCATCTACAATTTTGAGGACATGCTCAGTATATTCTTACAATGGCTAAAGACTTCCCCTTGGTGGTTTTTCGGAGATAGAGAAATTGACGGATTTCGAGGGCATAACGAACGGATGGAAAATCGTCAACGGAAGACGAAGTTTGACAAAGCCCGAATTAAGCGGAAAAGGAGATGATTTTCAGCAGACACTGGATTTTCCAATGATTCATCCGCTTCACAACACTTGAGCGATCACATAACAGATCAGAGCACAAGCTTAGAAAGCAATCACCTAACCAACGTCACCTCGCCGCTCACCTGCTCTACCTCATCATCGAAATAGCGGATGCGAGCAGAAAAGCCATAAACGCCTTCATCTACAGGTTCACCTTTAAACGAACCATTCCATCCAGACTGCAGGTCATTAGGAAGAAGGTCAGTCTGACTAAAAATTAGATTTCCCCAGCGATCTACCACCATCATTTCTTCGATCATTTGCACATTAGGGCTTTCGCCAAAAGCACCAAAATAATCGTTCGTTCCATCTCCATTAGGTGAAAAGGCAGTAGGAAAAAAATGGTTTCGAACCTTCGTCACGTTTAGCATAAGACTGTCCTTTGCGATACAGCCTTTTTCACTGATGGCCTCACCTAGGAGTTGCACGCTTTGGGTTGGTTGTACTTTCACATCAATACACGGAAAGTCGCAATCGACCACTTCTGCGGGGAACCAATTAATAGACTTAATCAAGCCTCCAGAAGCATCGACATAAACGCGGCTATCTGCACCGAGTTCTATGGAGATGTCAGGGCCTAGATCGAAAGAGTACACAGGAGGTACAGGAATTAATACTTCAGACGTCAATGTGCATCCCTTTTGATCTTTAATCGTGTGCACATAGTTGCCTGGGGACAAGCCTTGGATTACTTGCCCATCCTCAATCAGTACACCATCCAATGCATATAAATACGGCGCTGTTCCTCCTGTTGGAGTTGAGGCTTCAATCTGGCCGTCTTCCATATTTAGACAGCTTGGCGCTTGGATATCGAGTTGACTTTGAATAGTCGATGTGGCCTCAACCATAAGTGTGGTCGTAATAATGCTATCACAGCCTACGGAAGAGCTGACGGTATCGATATACACTCCTGCCGACTCGTATACATTGGAGCCTACTGCCAAGAATCCGCCAAAGCAAATGGTATCTCTTCGGGCATATGCATTAGACTGTACAGAAACGATTTTTACATTTGAGGATACGCGGCAATTAATGGAAGACAAGTTTGAAAAACCATTAGCCAATTGATATCGATAGTAATACTGTCCTAAAGTTGTATTTGTATGTAAAAAGCTTAAATCATTCGCTCCTGAAATGTTTTGCCACGTTAGCCCTTCATCGAAAGATTGCTGCCATTGCACCGCAGGGTCATTGAATTGACTTCCTTCAATATCGGCAACTAATTCGACGGGTGGTCCATTTTCACAGGTTACCGCTTGCTCTGAAGGAAGTATCAATGCGTTCGGGCCACAAGCTCTAAAGCTTATGTTATCTAATCCGATATCATTTCCAATTCCACCCGGAGCATTATTGCTCAATCCAAGTTTGACAGAGCTTTGTCCTGGAGCCGTAGAGAAGGTAAATGCGTAAGTGGTCCAAGTGATATCTTGAGCGATGTCACCAGTCGAATAGCTGACTACATCATCAATTAGAAAAGACACATTGGGCTTAATGTGGGGTACTTCAGCATTAGGCTTAATTACATTAATAATATCAGCGGAAAACTGATACACCGTGTTTTCACAAAGTCCGTCGATAGTCTGTTCATAGAATAGGCCTGGATCGAAGGAAGCATTTACAACCATCATGTAGCCCAGTGAATCCGGACTGTTGTCGCCTATAGCCGACCAAGACTCCCACAATCCAGCCCAGGCACCCGTATTGTTTGTTACCGTGTATTCTCCGTCGTACGGAGGTCCTGTGAATACATACTGAAAGCCAGGTGCAATTCCAGGGTCAGGGGACACAATGTTGCTTACTCCACTTCCGAAATCACCGTCAACGAAGATGTTATCGCCCAGGTATCCATCACAAATTTGTGCCTGGGTACGTGTAGCAAAGCTCAAACAAGCCAAAATCGCTAGGAGCGATAAAGCCTCAATTTTTCTTGAAGTTGAGATATCCAGCACGTAAATAAGTATTGCCCTGTAGTGAAGGGGGTACTTATCCTTGGCAAATCCTATTCCACTATAAATCAGCGCACTAGTGCAACCTCGCCGCTCACCTGCTCAACCTCACCGTCAAAATACCGAATACGCGCTGTGAAGACATATGCGCCTGCATCGAGGGTTTTGGCGGAAGCTGTACCATCCCACCCTGCACGTAGGTCATTGGGAAGCAAATCAACAGCTCTGAAAAGCCCATTCCCCCAGCGATCGAATACAAGGAGCTCTTCGATCATTTGCACATTGGGGCTTGCGCCAAAACCTGTAAATACATCATTTACGCCATCGCCATTGGGCGAAAATGCGGAAGGGAAAAAGTGTTTTCTAACCTTCAAGACTTGCAGGAAAATGCTGTCTTGTGCAAGGCAACCATTCTCACTCGTTGCCCCTCCTAGAATTTGTATACTGTTAGAAGGCTGCAATAAAAAGTCCGTACAGGGAGGGTCACAGGACACCGCTTCTGCAGGATTCCATGTTATGCTTTGCGGGATGCCTCCGGAAAAAGTAAGGTTTACACGCGCCGCGTCGCCTAGCTCTAAAGTGAGGTCTCGACCTAAGTCGATACTAAACACGGGAGGTGTATTCACAACTAGTTGCTCTTCATAGGTGCAACCATATCGATCCTCAATTAGGTAAGTGTAATTCCCACCGCTCAAGTCAGTTATCAGTTGCCCATTTAGAATATTATCCCCAGAAAGCCGATAAGTAAATGGCGGGGCACCACCCGTAGGCACACTTGCCACAATTTGGCCATCATCGAGATACGAGCAATTAGGATCCGTTACAGTGACGGCACTTTCAATTCCAGTATCCGGAACGATTACGAGCTCCGTAGTAATAATGCTATCACAACCATAAACTGAAATGAGGCTATCGGTATAGGTACCAGTCTCATCGTAGACATTCGAACCCACTGGAAGCGATAAGCCCTCGCAAAGGGTATCGATGATTGAGTAGAACTTAGGTTGGATAAAGACAACCTTTTGATTGGAGACTACCCTACACTTTGAATTCTGGAGATTTGAGGCACCATTAGCAAGTAAATAGCGATAGTAATAGCGACCACTTCGTGCATCCGTATGTAGATATGTCAACTCATTCTCTCCAAGAATATCTTGCCATGTGAGTCCCGCATCAAAGCTCTGTTGCCATTGCAATGCTGGCGAGTCATATTGATCACCATCAATGGTAGCAGTAAGCTCGATAGGAGCACCGTCTTGACACCCTACTTCTTCAGCAAGCGGTAAGATTTGTGCCATTGGACCACAGGCTCTAAAACTGATGTTGTCAAGACCTAGGTCATTGCCGATCCCACCAGGAGCATTATTACTTAGAGATAGTCGAACCGACGTTTGACCTGGAGCTGTAGTGAACGCGAAGCCATATGTATTCCAACGGTTCGTTTGTTCGATGAATCCTGTTCTGAAAAGGCCTTCATCATCAATTAAAAAAGTAACGTTTGGCTTTCCATGCGGGGTTTGTTCGCCTTGCTTTATCAAATTGATGATATCAGCTGAAAATTCATATTGAGTATCCTCACAAAGACCATCGATAGTCTGCTCATAAAACAGCCCAGGTTCGAAGCTGGCATTCACGACCATCATATACCCATTGGGATCTGAGCTGTTGTCGCCAATGGCTAACCATGGTTGGTACAATCCCGGCCAAGCACCTGTATTATTGGTAAGCGTATACTCGCCATCAGCAGGTGGACCTGAAAATACGTATCGAAATCCGGGAGCAATTTGAGGATTAGGTGAGACAATATTATCCTCTCCACTTCCGAAGTCTCCATCGAGGAAGATATTCTCGCCTAAGTTGCCATCACACGATTGCGCTGATAGCCTAGTACCACTCATGCTAAGCAAGAGTAGGATTAATACAGGGCTACTGAGGTTGTTGAAGGCGACCTTTTTGAAAAACTGCAGAATCACAAGCTTGAAGGTAGACCCTCTGCGTCTTTCAAGGAACACCCTGATAACATTTCTATTCTACGATGACACGTTGAGTGGTACGAATTCCAGATGCCAGTTGAACTTCAACGAGGTAGAAACCGGGGGCGAGGTCACTAACATCCAATTGACCTACCTGCTGGTCAACAAGTTTTTGCGAAAGCACTCGTTGTCCTGTAGCGCTAAATACATCGACTTGCTTCATTTTTTCATTTGCTTTAATCGAAAGCAATTCAGCGACTGGATTTGGGTAAAGTTTTAGCGAAAGCTCGGAAGTACTTACTGCAATACCACGCAAGGATTGACGTGCTGCTGATCCTCCTGTAATTAGGACACTATAATCTTCAACCTCTCCAAAGATGTAGCTTTCGCAAGGTCCAGCATCTTGACCTTCTCTCGCGCTAATGCGCATACGCGTTGAGCCAGAAGCTCCGGTAGGTACCGTAATCGTCGCTGTGGCCACGGAGCTTCCCGACTGTTCAGAAGCTACCGCCTCTCCAGCATCATCGAAATCTCCATCACCATTCCAATCGATCCATACATTCCAGTGGAAGTCTGCTTGTTGACCAGCCCAGCTGAGTCCTGGAGTTAAAGTGATTACTTGATTTGAACCTGCGATCAAAGCCACCACCAGGTTTGTAAAATCCCCATAACCACATTCGGTGTCGCACTTCCCAGAAGCATTATCGACGTTACTTATCGCAACATTGGCAATCCATTCTGTCCAAGGTTGCGATGCTTCAGAAATACAATACGTTCCCGGATTAGTTACTTCTGGCAGGACAGTAATAGTGAACGAACAAGTTTCTGTATTCCCGCAAGCATCGGTTGCTTCGTAGGAAATGGTAGTAATTCCGATACTAAAAGTAGTCCCACTTGCAGGTCCAACAGTTTGAACTACAGATGCACCACCAGGACATGTAGTGGTCGCCGTAGCAGCACTCCAAGTCGCGACGGCATTCGTTTGGCCTGCGGTCAATTGAATGGACTGACTGTTTGGACATGTGATGTCTAGCAATGCTGGTTGTGCACTAACTGAAATGGTAAAGCGACACGTGTCCACATTTGCACAATCATCGGTGGCGGCGTAAATAATCTCTGTATCACCTAAAGCAAACGAGCTTCCGCTAGCAGGACCGGCAACTTGAACGATTGCTTCGTTTCCAGTCGGACAGGTAGTTGAAACCGTCGGCACAGTCCAGCTGGCAACAGCGTTTGTATTTCCAGGCAAAACGGAGAGTGTCTGGTTTGATGGGCAGCCATTAATAGATACACTTGGTCCTCCAGCTGCTATCGCAACTGTATAATCTTCCACCTCACCATAGATGTACGACGTACAAGCTTCTGGCGCTGCGCCTCGGCGTAAGGCAATTCGCATTCGAGTTGTGCCAGAAGCTGCTGTTGCGGGAATGGTAATGTTCTGTGTAATGACGGCAAACGTTGCATCGGCCGATGCTACTAATTCACCCGCATCAAGGAAATCTCCGTCTTGATTGTAGTCAATCCACGCACGCCAGTACAAGTCTGGTTCATAACCACTGTAGCTCAGACCAGGTGTTAAGATGAGATCATAAGCATTCCCTGTAAGCACACTTGCAATCTCAGATGTAAAATCAGAGTAACCACAAGGTCCATCGCACTTCCCTGAAGCATGATCAAGATCAGCCAAGGCAACATTCGTTACCCATTCTGTCCATGGCTCTGAAGCTTCAACATCACAATACGTTCCTGGATTAATAATCTCAGGAAGGACTGTGATGACAAACGAACAGATTTCGATATTTCCACAGGCATCGGTTGCTTCATATGAGATGGTTGTGGAACCAACTGTGAAAGAAGCTCCACTCGAAGGTCCTGCAGTTTGAGACATTGTTGCACCACCGGGACAGGTTGTCGTTGCTGTTGCGCTGGTCCAAGTTGCAGAGGTGCTCGTTTGACCTGCTGTCAATTGAATACTTTGGCTAGAAGGACAACTGATCGACAAAATTGCAGGCTGGGCATTTACTGTGATGCCAAACGAACAAGTATCAACACTTCCACAACTGTCTGTAGCAGTATAGACAACCTCCGTAAACCCAAGTGGAAATAGACTGCCACTCACGGGACCTGAGATCTGTGTCAAGCTAGTTGATCCCGTTGGACAGTTGCTTGTAACAACAGGCACACTCCATGCTGCCACTACTGTGGTATCCCCAGGGATTACAGATAGCGTCTGACTAGATGGACAAGCTATTTCAAGAGATAATACTTGGGGAACTACCGAAAGGGTAAAGCGGCACGTATCTGTGCTACCACAACTATCCGTAGCTGCGTAAACAACTTCCGTATTCCCGATGGGAAATTGACTACCATTTGCAAGACCAGCTATTTGAGTCAAACTTGCTCCTCCTGACGAACAAGTGGAACTTAGCGTTGGCTCAATCCATATTGCAGTTGCACTGACGGCTCCTGGAAGAGCCAGGATGCTTTGATTTGAAGGGCAGCCGCCGATTATTACTTGCGGTCCACCAATTGTGATGGCTACGGAATAATCTTCCACCTCTCCATAAATGTAATCGTCACATGTCGTTGGAGCTTCATCGCGACGCATTGCAACGCGCATGCGAGTTGTACCTGGTAGTGCTGATGCTGGAATGGATATCGGCTGTGTAACTACAGCATAAGTAGCGTTTGCTGATGCTACTAACTCACCTGCATCGAGAAAGTCTCCATCTTGATTCCAGTCAATCCACGCGCGCCAGTAAAGGTCAGGTTCGTATCCGCTATAACTAAGTCCTGGAGTTAACGTCAAGTCATAGGAATTGCCCGTTAGTACGCTAGCAATTTCTGTGGTATAATCTGAATACCCACAAGTTGTTCCACATTTTCCAGAGGCATTGTCCAAATCTGCAAATGCAACATTGCTAACCCACTCGGTCCAAGGTTGAGAAGCGCTCAGGTCGCAATAAACTCCATTATTGGTCTGTAGGATTATAGTTACTGTCGTTGAGCAGGTTGCTTGATTTCCAGCATCGTCTTCAGCAGTCAACGTAACGTTGTATGTGCCAGGTAAAATAAAGCTGCTTGGACTTACCGAAACGAGTGTTACACTGCTACATGCATCGCTACCTCCACCATAGACATCAATGGGTGTAATGGTGGTTGTGGACCCTGGGACTGCCGTGAGGCTTAGGGCTGTACAAGAGATAGTAGGAGGTGTGACATCTACTGCACCTTCATCTATCTGTAGGTTACAATTGTTGTCTTTACCGTCACAGAGTTCGGGAGCTCCAGGATAAATGGTGTTATCAGCGTCATCGCAATCGGTATTGTCTAGGACGTATCCAGCTGGAGGGGTGCAAGCAGTGCTGCTAATGAGTGGATCACCAAAACTATCACCGTCGGCATCTGCGTAATAAGTGGTCGTTCCACCAGATTCATCGATTGCTAGATCACAGTTATTATCTACTCCATCGCAGACTTCAGTGGCGTTCGGGTTGATGAGTGGATCGGTATCGTCACAGTCACAGCTTTCGCCAAAACCATCTGCGTCTGCATCCGTCTGACTAGGGTTCGAAACAAACGGGCAATTGTCGAGTGAATCAAGAACTCCATCACCATCACTATCGCCAGTTGCAAATTCAAATGCTCCGAGATCGGCTGCTGCACCTTGGATTCTTGCATTCCCATCAAGGTCGAGTGTTACGTTAAACGTGGTGAAAAATGAACCATCGCCCGCATCAATTCCAGGAGCTCCAGAAACCAAATGAAAATCTCCATTCGGAGCATTCACGAATTGCGCATTTGCATTAAAAATTAAACCTGCTCCGCAATTGAGTGTACCTCCACTGCTGCCAGTGATGTGGTTACAATCAACAGCATCAAGTTGAACATGCTCGAGCGATATCACCGGCCCACTACTTCCAGAAAAGTGAAGGATAGGATCGAAATTAGCTCGACTAGCAGTGAAAATTGAATTGCTTATTCTGAGGTGAGTAATACCGTTATCAGAAGCATTCACATAGACTGCACCTCCTACTCGAGAATAGTTGTCATGGAATACACAACCAACAACGTCTGGCTCAGCAACTGCAGTTGAGCTTCCAAGCGTATAAATCGCTCCGGCCGCACCAGCTCCTTCGTTGGCATCGAAAATACAGTTGGCAAAGAGGGGCTTACACTCTCCTCCAGCATCTTTAGCGAAGTTATAGACTGCTCCACCGTAACCAGTACAATGGTTCCCCACGAAGTGGCAGTTCTCATATCGCGGGTTAGATATCCCGTTATTGCCGGAGTTATAAACGGCCCCTCCAGCAGACGATGAGTTGCTATCAAACAGGCACGAGATAACCGTTGGACTTGATTCTCCAAAGAAACCTTGGTTGTGTATAGCTCCCCCCTCGCGAGAGTGGTTGAGTAAAAACGAACAATTCAGGACCTCTGGGCTGGATGCTCCATAAAAACCATTGTTATAAATACCGCCACCATTACTCGATGCTTCGTTGCCATCGAAGGCGCAATTTGCAATTACTGGTGTACTGACATTGCCTGCACCAGAACCGTCGTTGTAAATCCCGCCCCCATGTTGGCGCTCGTTCGATCCATTGGCGTTACCTCCACTAATCGTGAAACCATCGATACGGGTTTGATTGGTAGCGTTCTTAAAAGTTACCACGTGAAAACTATTGCCGGCAAGTGTTCCATCTCCATCGATGTCACCACTCAGCGTTGTGACATTCATGGCTAAGTTCCGTTGTGAAAGGGCTGTTTCGCTTCCGCTAAAACCACCGTAAAGTTTCACACCCGTTGGAATGTCAAAAGCAAAATCACGTTGAGCAATCGAACAGTTTGTGCAAGCCGTCGGCTGAAAAGTCCCCGAAGCAACCCAAATTTCATCTCCTGACTGTGCTTGGGCTAAAACTTGTCGTAAATCACCAGCGGCATCTGTCCAAGAGGTTCCCGCCCCTGTGCCGTTTGTTTTGACGAAAGTCGTCTGAGCAAGAATGGAAGTCGAGCCGAGAACAAGGCAACATAGCATTGCCAAGACTGAAATTTGAAAAAGGCGCATACCGAAAAATCTGGGGAAAGCTGCAAAGGATTAAGCGCAAGCTTAATAAGTGATTGTATAGGCGCCGGAGGGGAAGAAGGAGACGTCTTGGACTGCTTAGTGTAGTTCACACACAAAGCTCCACAAACTTACGCTTATTACTAGTGATAATAGGTACCATTAAGAGAGTAAAATGGTCTTTACATGCTGATATTCTTACAGTTACGGAGCAGATAGAGGGTATTTAATCGATAGGCAACAAATGATGAAGTAAGTGCACTACCAAAACATCAGAATGAGTAGATCAGAGCAAAGCACTCAACGGTTTAATCAAGTAGAGTCGGAAATCCCAAAAGAATATGAGTTTAGCGCTCGCTATACTTCGATCTTTTCAGGAGCACCTCACTAAATTTGACACATGAAGCAATTGGTTTTCGCGACAGCTAACGCAAACAAAGTCGCAGAAGTGAAGATGAAACTCGGAGATGGATATGATTTCTTGAGTTTGACGGACATTGGTTGTACCGAGGAAATCCCAGAAACGACAGGGACACTCGAAGGAAATGCCTTACAAAAGGCTCGCTATGTCAAAGACAAGTATGGCTATGACTGCTTTGCGGAAGACAGTGGGCTTGAAATTGATGCACTCAGCAATCGACCTGGAGTAGATACTGCTCACTATTCAGGAAGTAGAGATGCAAACGCGAACATGGCCAAAGTGCTAAACGAGCTCAAAGGGGAAGTACAGCGAAATGCTCGTTTCAGGGCTGTGATTGCACTCATTCAAGGAGAAAACGAAGCTCTTTTTGAAGGACGGGTGGATGGCTGGATCGCCAAAGAAATGGCTGGCGAAGGAGGCTTTGGCTATGATCCCATCTTTATTCCAGAAGACCATAAATTGACCTTTGCCCAACTTCCTCAGGAAATTAAAAAAGGGATCAGTCATCGTAGTCGAGCAGTAGCCAAGCTGGTTGATCATTTGGGTGGCAAAAAACTTAACTTATAGTCACTCAGCTTTAGTCTCCAAAAATTAATTAGTATTTTATTTGTTTTCCAAACAGGTACTAAAACGTCTATTCCATTAGATGTATTCAAGCCCCTAAAAGGTGCTAGCCCCAAGATTTCACTAGTAAAGCAGCAATGTCCATAAGTAAGGCAATTCCTACATGAACTATGATCCCTCCCCAGATAGATCGGCTATAATAAGCAAAGATGCCCAAGATATATCCTCCAAAAAAAGAAGAGATACATTCTCCCAATGGTTTTCCAAAATGAAAAACACAGTAAAGAGCCGCTGCAGGTAGAATCGCTCGATGTCCTAATAAATGAATCATTCCAACCACTAAAAAACCACGAAACAACCATTCAATCATCACAAAACCCAATAGGTATAATGGTTCGTAAAAACTGAAATAATACCAATAGTCAGTTTGAAAATAGTGAGTCTTTAATCGAGGATAAGCCTGATGAAAATCAGGTTGAGTAGCAGCCATAGCTATCAAAGGAACCATAATCAATAGCATCATTCCATAGGGCCGCCAATTGAAACCTTTGGTGGTCAATCCAAACCAATTGCTATTATTTCTTTCGTACCATTTGTAATACAAAACCAAAAAAGTCGTGTAAATCACTACACTCACCAAGGCTCTATTTATTTTCAAATAGGCATAGCGCTCCTGTAGTGGTAAAGAAGTATCCACCAATCCCTCATCGAAGTAGAAGAATACTTTAAAGGATACCAAGCCAACAGCAAATAGGCTTTTGACCAAAAATTGGCGAGATCGCAAGAGCGGAATATCTCTTTTAAAGAAAAGATAGATAGCAACTACATAATAATAAGCCGCAGCGTAGTAGAGAAAATAATACAAGAAAGAGATCGGTTGGCCCCGATAACTATCTAAAATGGAATCTTCAAAATCGTAAAAGTAGTTAAAAAAGATAGCGATGCTTAGACCAATAAGTGCAGTAGCATAGACTGGCAAATCAAAATCTGTTTTCCAAAAATTTTGTAGGTATTTGAGAATGGTCTTCATGAACGATAACGCTTATTCTTATCCCAGTCTTTCCCTCGGAATGCTATGTATGCTACCGCTTTTCTAGCGTTCATATCTCGTTCCGAGTCAAAAAGCCCCATAGTTTCCTTTGTATCAGAAAGGAGGTATAAAAAATTCGGCTGGATCATTTCAGAAAGTGTTGAATAGCTATCTATTTTACCCGTGTAGTCAAGACTAATTTTGGCTGCTTCTTTTAGATATCGTTTCAGCCCATCATCACGAGTAGCATCAATATTCAAGCGCGCAATTTCATAGGTCATGGAGCTCAACCGATCAATGATCCCAATCGAGACCAAGTCATCTTCGGTGTTCTTGATGACTTTAGAGTAGTCCACTCCAATCCTTTGAAAGTTCTCCTCAACACAGTTACAAATTGGATTACAAGAGATTGATAGATTGAGTGAAAAGCGCATAGGATGAGCGTGCAGGATAAGAGCAACAACATGCGAATTGAAAAAGTCTTACAAAAAGAACCTATGGTAAGACGGAAAATAGCCAAAATGGGAGTTTTAACCTTATTAGAAGGGCAAGGTAGCCAATGGTCTTGAATACATTTCCCAGCCCAAAATGAGGCGCCTTGGCTTTTGTAGTGGTTGTGTAATAGAACCAAGTAAGTGCGGAAAGGCGCAAATTTCTTTCAACTTTCATCCTCATTTACCCCTTCTTTGCACTAGATGGCCAATGAACAGCTAACCCAACTTCTTTCGACTTATCGTGGCGATGCACGTGTGAAACGATTGGTTGCCTATGCGGCACGTGAGGACGCGGTGCGCATTCACGTCGATAGTACCGTTGGTAGTCAGCGTGCCTTCATCATCGCTGCGATGTTTCAAGAGGCTGAGTCGCCGATAGTGGCTATCGCAGACGATAAGGAAGAAGCTGCCTACCTCTTCAATGATCTTGAGAACTTACTTGTAGGGCGAAGGGTACTCTTCCTTCCAGACAGTTTCAAAAGGCCAGGGGCATATGAGGACCTCAATCCCGACAATGCCCTACAGCGCACAGAAGTTGTCAACCAACTCGCACAAGGAGGTGCACTAGTCGTTGTAACCTACCCAGAGGCGCTCTTTGAAATGGTTGTCAATCCACAAGCACTCGATGCCAAACGCATTGATGTCAAAATTGGCGAAGACCTCGATGTCGACACACTCATCGAACTGCTCATTGAATTCGGGTTTGAAAGAGCAGACTTTGTAGCCAAACCGGGTGAATTTTCTATTCGTGGGGGTATCGTCGATGTGTACAGTTATGCGAACGAATACCCTTACCGAATCGAACTCTTTGACGAAGAGGTTGAGACGATTCGAACTTTTGATCCTGGAGATCAACTTTCAAAAGCAAATATTGGTCGGGTTTCTATTGTCCCTAATGTCAATACCAAGTTTAGCAAAGAAGATAAGACGTCCATCTTTGGAGTACTTCCTCAGGATACATCCGTTTGGATAAAAGATTATCAATTCTTCCTTGATCGCCTACAATTAGCTTTTGAAAAAGCAATCGCTTTTGGCGAAACGGTAAGTTCTTTAGATCAATCTGAACTAGCTGAGTTGATGCGGACGCGGGCCTTCTTGCGCCCACCCGAAGTTCTTTGTCAAGTGCGAG
>CALDTK010000286.1 GCA_937924035.1 uncultured Saprospiraceae bacterium
CTCATTAGTGAGTCAATAAGGCTATCGGCAATCGACGGCCGTACCTTCAAGTGTAGGCGATAATCAGGCCATTGCAGGATCAGTCATATCGATCTTACTGGTTGAGAAACGGCCAAGCGTCATCTACTGCTTTCGCCTGCAGGCCCTTGTCTGTTTCTTCCTGATCATATGCAACGTCACACCCGCGCTGAATGGTCTTGTAGCCGTCTTTTAGAATGTCAGCGTAGTGGAAGAATACATCTTGGCCTTGCTTATTCAGGATGAAGCCAAAGCCGCGCTCGTTATCGAACCATTTGACGACGCCGAATGATTTGCTCATACGTCTTACCTCTAATACATCGAGGTTTTATCGTAAGAAACGTTTGGCTAAGTTGGCTTGAAGGGCGTCACAGAATGTTTGATCGGAACTTAATACAGCCGCGATAATTTCACGGCTGCAAGGGAATCAAATCAGTCTGTGGCTAATTCTGGGCCTCACAGACAGCGTTGCGTGCAACCAAGCGCATACCATCGACAGTGAATGTGATAAGTCCTTCGACTGAAACTACGCTGTTTGAAATTGACCAGGTTGTGGTGGTCACGTTCCTATCCTCGTCCACTCTAAATGCCAAGTTATTTGATACGAATATATAAAGGTCTTGGAAGCTGGGATCACTTGGGTTTCGGCATTCAAAGGCGCTTTCTGCCAACGTTCCAATGGAAAGTGATTCTATCTCGCAAGGTGCAGACCCGTCCCATCCCCAACCATCGCCGTCTGTATCAATACAGGCAGACGTAGGGAGGGTAATGGGCGGATTACTTTCGCTTGCGGGTATCTGACAAGAATCAGCCCCATCCCATCCCCAGCCATCACCATCGGTGTCTATGCATACATTAACAATCGGTGGTGTAGCACCACCCGTTGGAGCCACGTCGCAAACAGTTTTTCCGAATCTAGTATTGCCTGGGAGATTGGTGCCAACTCGAGAGTGGTAGTCATGATGGTTTTGGGTGTATAGCACAATTGAATTGTTATCAATGACAGCATAGGGGCTGAAAATAGCATCTGAGTCTTGTGCATATGGAATTGGGTAGTTGGGAACGATCAGCCCGTTCTCTAATCGCCAAGTTCTTGTTGTGCCTGAACTGCTACTCCAAGACCCGTCACTTCCAAAAAATGCTGTTGTTGGAGCCTCGTCTTCGTTTGCTATCCACTGCTTAGGGTTGGTTGATCTGTCTGCTCCATAGCTATTACAGGAAATAGTTTTATCGACAAAGTCTGACCATTCCCATTGCTGCCTTTCCAATGCAATCTCTGCCTCCAATACAGGATCATAAATAGATCTTGTGTAGGAAGTGCCGGGAGTGACTTGGCAACTGGTGTCGTTTTCGTAACCCCAGCCATCGCCGTCTGCATCTGATGAACTTGAAAGACACGCAGGGGCTGCAAACGCATTCCCAGTACAACCAACAATAATAGCAATTAAAACTCTAAACTTCATATCGCGAACTCCTTTGTAGAGCCCGCGATGTTATCAACAGTTAGTTAGTATTAGAATTACCGAGCAACTAACGACTAGTCAACTTCTAGTAGTTCAACTTCCAACGGTTCAACCTCTGCGGCCTGCCATCCTTTCTCGCTTTTGGTCTGTATGAACGCGACCTGTTGACCTTCTTTTAAGGTCTTGTATCCATCCATCTGAATAGCGCGATAGTGAACCATCACATCTTCGCCAGATTCGTTGACTATAAAGCCATAGCTTTTCTTATCGTTGAACCACTTTACTGTGCCGGTTGATTTTTTCATTAATTCTTACCTCAAATACTTCTATTGAGGTTTTAGGTTCCCACTAGTGCAAGTGACGCTCTGTGATGGGCGTCACATTGAAAATACAGCCGCGATAATTTCACGGCAACAAAGGGTTTAAGTTAATTCGACATTAGCTACGCCGTTCTAGGCGTGCAAGCGTACTCCCATCCATTAGTGCTGCCAGTGGTTAGCGTATCGTCAACAACGCTGAATGAGCCAACGGGCGTTACTAACGTATTGCTTTCTTCAGACCAACTAAACGATTGTGTATTGCCATTCGAGTACGTGCGAAAAAGTGTGCCGTCTTCCTGAAACACTAGTGTGTGTGGTACCAAACCTTCTTGCTCGCCATAGATAACGCAATCCAAAGATTCACCTATTAAGCTCTCAAGTGTCACGCTTGTCTGTGTCTCCGTAACTTTCTCAACACAAATAGCTTCATCTTTTCTCAGTGTGTCTCCATCAATAGTCCAATCCGTGGTTCCAACAAAGATAACCCCCTGCGCATAACTCCAAGCCCCAATGAATACTCCTGTGCGGTTTGGAATTGATGTGGTTGCAAAAGTACCGTCCTGGTTAATTGTGAGTCGCATAAACTCTGTGGGCCGTGATCCCGCTGGTGCTGAACCGCGACCGCATATCAGTGGAACACCGAAGAATGGATCTGGTGTTGCGTATACGACTGCTGGCTCTGGCACCGACTCTTGAATTGGCTCAACAACAACCGGCTCAACTGGTTCTGGTTGTGGCTCAACCTCAACTGGTGTTGCAGGTTCAGCCGGCGTTGATACTGATTCCGGCTCTAGTTGCTCTGTTGTAGTCGGCTCCGTGGTTTGTTCTGTAACTAGCGCGGGTGTCTGTTCCGGCTCTGCAATGGGCGCTGTTTGGCTCGTAGTGTCTTCTACTGGCTCTACCGGTGCTGGTGTCTGGTCATCGTCGCTTACTACTGCGAGGGGGTTTACTGGTTCTGAGCTGGAACCGCAGCCAGTTATAAGTGTTACGACGAATATTAGTGTAGTTATTTTCATGTGAACGACCTTTAAAGCGATTTGATTATTCTTAGTCTACAAGCAAGATTTGTCTACTTTACTGCTACGCCCTAGGCCAAGCCAACACTGTTCATCACATAAGATGTTACTGCGAAGTATTGCACAATGAAATATCAACTATGGTCGAAAGCATATGTAACTGTGTCCAATTGTGAAACTTATTCTGCTCCGGAATCGGTTATCGGATTTTTACACCCCAAAGGAACAAGCTCCATCAGCTGTTGATACGCAGTAGAAGTTGTGTCAATCACACACCATCTATATCTATTCGAGGAACTCTGGAACGTCACAAACTCATCGGCGACTTTAGGTCGAATTGAATCCTGAGAGATTGTCGCTATTATTTTCAACTTGTAGGACTTTAAACATGAAATTCTCTCTAAATTTAGGGCTAATAACTTGCCTGGGTTTATTTGGATCCCAATTACATGCAGCACCAGTTTGTACGCAAAACGCCGTCTCAGTAATTAACGGTTGGGGTTGGGAAAATGGTGCGAGCTGCGTTGCAGGTGGCCCCCAGGATTCTCCGACAACTGTAGTGCCGTTCTGTGAGGACACACCACCTGTCGGAGATGGCTGGGGTTGGAATGGTACTGGATCATGTCGGATTATCTCTCCAACAAGTGGCCCTGCGGGCAGTGACTGCATTGACACACCTCCGCTTGGAAATGGTTGGGGCTGGAACGGGATCGAGTCCTGTCTCGTACCGCCTACCCCTACCCCTACCCCTACCCCTACCCCAGTTGCTGGCAGTTGTATTGACACATCACCGCTCAACGACGGTTATGGCTGGAACGGTATTGCTTCCTGTCCGCTTCCAATTGTTCAGAATGACCAACCTGAACCAGTTCCAGCGCCTCCGCTAGAGACAACGCCGATGGATATTGACTGGTCGTGGGCACTTGACCAATGGTTCGGTTGTCGCGTAATCAATGGTGACACTGGCAATCGCTGGACGTGGAAACTTAACGCGGACGGTTTAATGGTCGATCAGTTCAATACCATCTTTGGTGCGTGGTCAGAGGTTGATTACAACGGTGACCGTGTGGTGCTATTCCTAGATCAGGGTGGACGGCAGAACCCGTCTGATATTTGGATCGATGAGAACAGTTTTAGAATGCATGCTCAGGGAAGTGACACCGCTTGGGGTATTTGCTCTAAAGTAACCGACCCTGTCGCATGGCTTAACGTTGTTGAGCCTGGCGTTGTGAATAACCGCCCTCATTCACGGTTCGATAATACACGCTGGTACTGTTCTATTCGCGTTGGTCCTACTTGGGTTGAAGGCTACACAATAGAACTGCACCGAAACGGTGACGTGATAGGCTATGAACAACGATTTGATAGCCGCTGGAATACCTTCGGTGTCCAGGGGAACCCGCGCTACTTCTCAAATTGGCAGGCGGCTGACAATGATACTCGTGTACGCTCAGACTTCTACGGCCTGTTGGAATGGGATCGCAACAGCGACACACTGAACTCGGGGCCTGATACGTTCAGATGCAGACTGCCCAAGTATTTCAATGGTGGCACGATTCACCCTGTCAATACAATATTCGATTAGTAGGATACTGATCCACGGTTCCGCCTTCCGGGCCGTGGATGTTTCTATGCATGGAGAGTTTAATCAATCGATACATACCTCGTTATAGCTTAGTGTCCCACAAGGGCATTGTGGGACACCCCATGCAAGTATTTGATTTTAGATTAGCTGAATGTCCGGTGTCGGGGATTTTTGTCGCTGCACCGCACGTTTCCTGATATTACCAACGGCCGGAATTGGTCGATTGCTTCCGGTCAGATAGAGTATAGGGACTAGCTGATATTTGCTCTTGTAGGCATTTACCTTACAAGCCTGTCCATACACAGCAAGGTGCCCAATCCTGCCCGTCGCTGACGGCGTTACCAGCCTTATTTGCTTGTCATGTCCACTTTGAAAGCAGACCTTTCGGTGTCCCACAATATTGAACGTTATGGTTATATGGGACATTGTCTCCTTCGAGATGACTCGAAAATAGGTGATGCTGTTAGTTTGCATTGCTTCGGGATGACTCGAAAGTAAGCAACACTCGACAGCTCATAACAGGACGAGAACCTCGCGACAACATGCGGCCTCCGGCCCCACGATTCAATGATTTAGCCTGGTGTTGGAAGGTTTCCCACAATGCCTTTGTGGGATTGGCCCAAAGGTTAACAAATGTGGCTTAGTTCACTGGCGTGTTCTAAGCCATAAAAATCGAGGCGGCTGCCAGTAGAGTGAGTGACTCACGCACCAAGGAATACCCATGAAGATTATTCTCACGGCGTTGATAGTGCTTACCGATACTGTCGTTACAGTTGCTCAAGCCCGTTAGACGCTTGGGTAGTACACCATGGAAAGCTTATGCATAATAATCAAATGTACTACGGAGGCAGCGTTTGTCTGCGGGCGCTCTACGCCTATATGGAAGCAGACCCTACTGGCCGTTCACTGCACGGCAGCAGCAAGAAGGGAAGAGAGTATG
>CALDTK010000287.1 GCA_937924035.1 uncultured Saprospiraceae bacterium
TTTCATGCTTATTGAAAGCGTGGGCAAACAACTCTTGAATCTCAATCAATTAAAACTCCCCGAGTATGAAGCCGATCAATGATCGTGTGGTCGTAAAACCAGCTGCAGCAGAAGAGCGCACCGCTGGTGGCCTAATCATCCCAGATACTGCTAAGGAAAAACCACAACGTGGTGAAGTCATAGCTGTTGGTCCAGGTAAAAAAGATGTACCCATGACCGTCAAAAAAGGTGATGTGGTACTCTACGGCAAGTACGCTGGCCAAGAGCTGAGCTATAAAGGTGAGGACTACCTCATCGTGAAGCAAGACGATATTCTCGTTGTACTCGACTAATACACTTAGTCACACCTCAGCCCTACCCCAACCCCTCCATTTTTTCTAAGAGAAAACAAACATGGCAAAGGAAATAACATTCAATAGCGATGCCCGCGAAAAGCTAAAAGCTGGCGTCGATGCACTTGCAAATGCAGTAAAAGTGACACTCGGACCGAAAGGCCGCAACGTAGTCATTCAAAAAAGCTTCGGAGCTCCAACCGTTACTAAGGATGGTGTATCAGTAGCAAAAGAAATCGAACTAGAAGACGCTGTAGCCAACATGGGTGCGCAGATGGTCAAAGAAGTAGCTTCAAAAACAGCTGATGTTGCTGGTGACGGAACTACTACAGCGACTGTTTTGGCGCAAGCTATGATCCAAGCAGGTCTTAAGAGCGTAACTGCAGGTGCCAACCCAATGGATCTTAAGCGTGGTATCGATAAAGCTACCAAAGCTGTTATCAGCCACCTTAAAGGTCAGAGCGAAACCGTAGGAGATGACTTCTCGAAGATCGAGCAAGTTGCTTCTATCTCTGCAAACAACGATAACGAAATCGGTAAGCTTATCGCTGATGCTATGAAGCGCGTGAGCAAAGACGGTGTTATCACTGTTGAAGAAGCAAAAGGAACCGATACCTACGTTGACGAAGTGCTAGGTATGCAATTCGACCGCGGTTACCTAAGCCCTTACTTTGTAACAAATACAGAGACCATGGTCGCGGAGTATGATAACCCGTACATCCTCATCCATGACAAGAAGATCAGCTCGATGCAAGACATCCTGCCGATTCTTGAGCAGACGATGCAGTCAGGTCGCCCACTACTCATGATTGCTGAGGACGTTGAGTCTCAAGCACTCGGAGTACTCGTTGTTAACCGCCTTCGCGCACAATTGAAGGTCGTTGCTGTAAAAGCTCCAGGTTTCGGTGATCGCCGTAAGGCTATGCTAGAAGATATTGCTATCCTCACTGGAGGTACAGTAATTTCTGAAGAGCAAGGCTACAAGCTCGAAAATGTCACTATGGACATGCTCGGTACTTGTGAGAAAATCACTGTAGACAAAGACAACACTACTGTTGTAAACGGTGCTGGATCTCAAGAAGTAATCGACGGCCGAATCAACCAAATTAAGTCTCAAATCGAGACAACAACTAGCGACTACGATCGTGAGAAGCTACAAGAGCGTCTTGCTAAGCTTGCTGGGGGTGTTGCTGTACTTTATGTAGGTGCTGCAACTGAGGTTGAGATGAAGGAGAAGAAAGATCGTGTAGACGATGCGCTTCACGCTACACGTGCTGCTGTTGAAGAAGGTATCGTTGTTGGAGGTGGCGTCGCACTTGTGCGCACGATTGGCTCTCTCGACAAGGTAGACGGTGCGAACGAGGACGAGGAAATCGGAATCAACATCGTGCGTAAGGCGCTAGAGTCTCCACTTCGTACAATCGCCAACAATGCTGGTGTTGAGGGTTCTGTAGTTCTTCAAACAGTCGTAAACGACAGTAAAGGACACGGTTACAACGCTCGTACCGATAAGTACGAAGACCTCATGAAGGCAGGCGTTATCGATCCAACAAAGGTGACTCGTATTGCACTGGAGAACGCTGCTTCTATTGCAGGTATGGTTCTTACTACTGAGTGTGTAATTAACGATAAGCCAGAGAAAGATGCTGGCGGTCCTCCAATGGGAGGCGGAATGCCAGGAGGAATGGGCGGAATGATGTAAGTCTTCGCTTTCATCTCTTCGAATTGCTCGCTTCACTTAAGGAGAAGAGCAGTTCAAGTCCCAGACGAGCCCCGTCCCGATCTATTCGGGGCGGGGCTTCGTACTTTTGGTGCACAGACCTTTACTTCGCCGAACACTTGAAACACAATCCACATGAAACCCCTCCATCTTTTTTCAATCCTACTACTTGCTAGTTTTTTGACCGCCTGTGTAAGCGCTCGTAAGTACGAAGACACGGTTGCTCAATCTGAGCGACTCTCAGCCCGAGTCAATCTGCAAGCCGATAGCCTTGAGAGATTAGAGGCCATTCGCAAGTTGACGACTTCGGGTAAACTAGACCTAGAGGAAAAGAATCGCCTCATGGACCAAGAATTGAGCAGTCTACGTCGTCAATACACTCAACTTGAAAGAGCAAACACGGATCTGCTGTCTCGCTATGACCGAGTACTTTCTCAAAACCAAGTAGAAATTGCCACAAGTAGCTCTGAACTAAGTAAACTGCGACAAGAGCTATCTCAAAAGGAACTGATACTTGCCCGCCAAGAGAGTAAACTCAACGAGCTAAGCGCAACGCTCAACCAAAAAGAAGCAGATTTAAACACCCGCATCGCAGAGCTTTCTTCAGACCTCACTTCAAGCCGAAAGGCTGTCGCCATGAGCGAATTTGAGCTGAATGAAAAGACCAGTGAGGTCAATCAACTTAGAGCTGCACTCGCTGCAAAGGACGCCAAACTGAATGCGCTTCGAGATCGCATGCAGAAGGCCTTGAAAGGTTTTAGCGCAAGTGATCTTAGTGTTGAAGAACGTGGAGGCAAAGTCTATGTGAGTCTTTCACAAAACCTCTTATTTGCTAGCGGATCTAAGACGCTCAATTCCAATGGAACGAATGTACTCGGCCAGGTTGCTCAGGCGCTTAGACAACAACCAGACATCAATATTACCGTGGAAGGACATACAGATACTGATGGCTCTGCCAGCTTGAATTGGGACCTGAGCACTGCTCGAGCTACCACAGTTGCTCAACGGTTAATCCAAGGTGGTGTCAATCCTAGCCAAGTTACCGCAGCAGGTCGTGGGCAATTTCAACCGATCGGAGACAACAGCACTATTGAAGGCAAAGCACTTAATAGACGAACCGAGATCATACTTACGCCGCAACTTGGTGAACTTTACGAATTGATCACCGGAAGTCGTTAATTCACAGTCTTGAAGCTTAACAACAAACGCGTCTGGATTACCGGCGCATCGGCTGGATTGGGTGCCGCTCTTGCGCTAGAAGCAAGTCGACAGGGTGCTCATGTGATACTTTCCGCTCGTCGGGAAGAGAAGCTTTCAGCTGTCGCCAAAACCCTACCTGGGCCGAGTACCATCATACCTCTTGATCTCACGGAGCCAGCTACGTTTGCCGCCGCGGCAGATCGAGCCGGTGTTGTTGATTTTTTGATCAACAATGGAGGTATTTCGCAACGATCAAATGCAGCAGACACGTCTCCTGAGGTCGTTCGACAAATCATGGAGACTAATTTCTTTGGCCATGTGGAGTTGACGCGCATGGTACTACCAGGCATGCTCAAGCGCCAATCAGGCCACGTCATCACGATGAGTTCTGTAGTAGGCTACTTTGGTACACCCAAGCGCTCTACCTACGCGGCTAGTAAACACGCGCTTCATGGCTATTTTGACAGCCTTCGTTTTGAACTAGAAGATGAGGGAGTTCAAGTGACCTTAATCTGTCCAGGTTTCATAAGCACCGACATTAGCATAAATGCGGTTACCGCCGACGGTTCCAAGCAGGGCACCATGGATGACGGACAGGCCTCAGGGATGCCACCAGAAGTCTTTGCTCAAAAAGCGTGGGCAGGAATACTAAAAGGAAAACGAGAACTCTATATTGGAGGCAGTGAGCTAGGGGGGATATACCTGAAGCGTTTTGTGCCGGGGATATTTAGGAGAGTGATTAAGAAGAGGGATGTTACGTGATGTGCATATGGACATATGCTAAAAAATACTTTCAAATTTACCATCTTTCACACCAATATGAATCCCATGCTCACTTTCCCATGGGCAACTAAATTCGATATTAAAGTAACTTGATTTAGTAAAGTTAAGATCAGTCCATATTTGATGCAGTTGCATCTGCTTTGTTGCATCTTCAGGGCCGAAAACTTTAAAGTAAGCCATATTAGCATCCATATTACTTGTGAACCCATCATAGGAGATCATTCCATAATCTGTAGTTTTAATACAGATTAGATAATGATTCCACACTTCCCGCTTTAGCCAGTCCCTGTTACTCTCATCAAGAGTAACGATATGATTTACTGTTTCTATTAAAAGAGTCATCTGTGGCTCTGCATCAAGACTAGCTAAATGCATAAATAAAACTTCACATTCTTGATCAAAAAACTCAAAGAACAGCTCTATTTTAAAATCTGAAAGGTTATGATTTTGCTCGTTAATTATATAAGTTCCTTTCTCTACAATATCTGATTTCTCCATAAAAGTCTGAATCAATGTGGTCTATCCGGATAATGGTCGACCGTAAAACTAACAGGCCATTCTATCTACTCCCCCGCCCCATCAATCTCCTCTTTCTCCTTCTCTGCAATAAAGCGGCTCACCACCTCTTCTAATTGAT
>CALDTK010000288.1 GCA_937924035.1 uncultured Saprospiraceae bacterium
GAGAAGCTTTCAGCTGTCGCCAAAACCCTACCTGGGCCGAGTACCATCATACCTCTTGATCTCACGGAGCCAGCTACGTTTGCCGCCGCGGCAGATCGAGCCGGTGTTGTTGATTTTTTGATCAACAATGGAGGTATTTCACAACGATCAAATGCAGCAGACACGTCTCCTGAGGTCGTTCGACAAATCATGGAGACTAATTTCTTCGGCCATGTGGAGTTGACGCGCATGGTACTACCAGGCATGCTCAAGCGCCAATCAGGCCACGTCATCACGATGAGTTCTGTAGTAGGCTACTTTGGTACACCCAAGCGCTCGACCTACGCGGCAAGTAAACACGCGCTTCATGGCTATTTTGACAGCCTTCGTTTTGAAGTAGAAGATGAGGGAGTTCAAGTGACCTTAATCTGTCCAGGTTTTATAAGCACCGACATTAGCATAAATGCGGTTACCGCCGACGGTTCCAAGCAGGGCACCATGGATGAAGGACAGGCCTCAGGGATGCCACGAGAAGTCTTTGCTCAAAAAGCGTGGGCAGGAATATTAAAAGGAAAACGAGAACTCTATATTGGAGGCAGCGAGCTAGGGGGGATATACCTGAAGCGTTTTGTGCCAGGGATATTTAGGAAGGTGATTAAGCGTAGGAATGTGACGTGATATGCTTCACGTAACCTAAGGAGGATACCATTATCTTCACAAAATAGATTACACCCAATATTCATTAAACCTTCTTATACTGTCTCTTTCTTGTTTTTTGATCATTATATATATGATAGAGGGAACTAAAATCATTCCCAATATTACGTAAATAGCATAAGAAACACTTGCCCCAAAGATAAAGTCTTTAACTAAGTAGCCTACAATCCCAGTTCCAAAAAATAAAATCATAGTTGCAAATAGCAATGTCAATTTACTCTCTGTTGCTTTGACATCGTTAACATGATAGTTTTTGGAGAGCGAACATTCTTTGCATACTAAGCTTATCCTAACTCCTAACTTCTTAAGTAATTCAGCTCTATCGTTGACGTAGTACTTCAACTTGATTTTATTCCTACAGTTACTACAGAAAATAAATAATTTCATATTTGCCAGCTTAATAAGAACGACTACCAATAATTAGTACTCCTACTAAAGTAGCGCGGTGCTACTCCCCCGCCCCATCAATCTCCTCTTTCTCCTTCTCTGCAATAAAGCGGCTCACCACCTCTTCTAATTGATCACCAGCCAGCTTTTTACTTATGATAATATCGTTCTCATCAAGGATATAGACCTGAGGAGTTGACTTAACGTTGTAGGTAATCTTAAAGCGTGACCGGTGGTATGGGTCATAGAGATTATAAAGGATATCATTCATCCCATCTTTCTCATCAACATATTCCCAGCAATCCGCTTTGTCTGGAGCGAACTTGGAGCAAATACTTACAACCTTTACGTTTTTATCCTTGAACTTCTTTGCAAAATCAACCACAAAAGGTGTTTGCTTTTTACAATAGCCACACTCTGGGTCATAAAAGAACAAAACCGTAAAATCTGCTTTGTCTTCATACAAATCCCAAGGTTGCTCATTACGATCCACAAGCTTTAATGCTGGAGCCTTTTTTCCAATAAGTAAGGGCTTTACTGCAACTACGTTTTCCGATATCTTGGCCAAGGTTGTTGAATCTACCCATGGAGTTAGCCCTCCCATGTAATATTTCTCAGCAATGTGGATATAAACGGCATCTTGCCCCACGATCTTAGAAGAAGCAAACTGATTCAGAAACTTACTTGTGTACTGACGGAACGTCTCCTCAGCCGGTTGCATGCCTTCAAGGATGTAGTCTATTTCTTTAATCAAACTATCAGGCGCAGGAACAACAAGCTTGTCCAAATAATAGGTCACTCGTTGATCTAAAAAAGTAGAACGCAGCGACCTCTGGTCTCCTAAGTCAATGTTATCGAAGTAATGCCCTTTGTACCAGAGGTAACGTTGGTTTTGAATTTCCTTTTCAGTGCCAGTAAACTCAGGCATTTCAGGATCCTTCATAGAGCGAAGGATTGAAGCTGTAATCGTTTTGGGATGCTTGGTCAAGATCATCTGTTGACGCGCTTCCACGGCTGCATCAATGGCTTCGGCATCAGTCGATGCTTTCGCTCTAACCTTTTCAGTTTGGGTACTATCTGATTTTAATGCTCGATACTTCTCAGCGATTGGGCGTTGCTCTGTTAAGAAATGGAGGTAATCATAAAACAGCTCGTTTTCACTTGAGCCCTTCACTTTCATACTTCCAGTCAAGTCTCCGACGGCAGTCTTCAACGAAAACTCCTGGTCGCCATCAATTAAAACCTGTGCGTAGTTATTGTCCGGAGGAAGCACCACGAGGTACGTTCCTTCTTTGAGTTTTTCATCGCCAGTGAATACCGCTTTCCCGTTCACGTAAGCAGCCGTATCAACGATGTACTGCTTGTCCATGTAGTAGTTAGCCAAATACACCGCCGAATCAACAAAACCATCGATCTCAAACGTGATATCGTAGGCAGGTTTTTTATCATCTGCTTGTGCTAATGCCGCACTTACAACCAAAAAAGCCAAAAGAGTAAAAAGAAGACGCATCTTATGTGAATTGAAATCCTAAGTTTGAACGCTAAAAAAGCCTATTTAGATGTGTTCGCTACCCGTATTACATCCGCTCTGGAAGAGAAATCCCGAGCAAGTCCATGGATGTGCGTAAGGTTTTAGCGACAGCTTGACTCAGACCAACCCTAAATGCCTTAGCTGCCTCATTTTCAGCAGATAAGACAGAGTGGTCATGCCAAAACCTGTGATAACCCTTCGCCAAATTGTAGGCATAACTAGCTATTTCAGATGGGTCCAAATCCTTGGCAGCTTGCTCTACAACCTCCGGCAACGTTAACAGGTGCTTCACCAAATCACGCTCGGCTGGTGCGAGTTCATTGTAGGCTTCACCCGCTGAGGCAGCATAGCCTTCTTTTTCTGCGCGCGCTGAAACGCCAAAAGCACGGACGTAACTGTACTGGATATACGGCCCTGTAGCACCTTGGAGCTCAACACTTTCTTTTGGGTTAAATACCATGCGCTTTTTCGGTCCTACGCGTAGAATGTAGTATTTGATAGCCGCTAGGCCGACTTGTTCAGCTGACTCAGCGCGGGTGGCTTCGTCGCTTTCTGTAATCTCCGCTCGTTCTTCTGCATTCGCACGAGCTTCGGCTACGACTTGCTCCATGAGGTCGTCCGCATCAACCACAGTGCCTTCGCGAGACTTCATCTTGCCTGTCGTCAAGTCTATCATCCCATATCCAAGATGATAAAGTTGATCGGCATAAGGCTCTTTCAACTTAGCGAGCGCTGCAAAAAGCGCTTGGAAGTGGTAATTCTGCTCATCGCCTGTAATGTAGATCATCCGATCCATCCCAAAATCTTTGAAACGCTGGTGCGCTGTTCCAAGATCTTGAGTGATATAAACGCTTGTTCCATCGGCACGCAATATGATCTTTTGATCCAGTTTGGCGTCCGTCAGGTCTGCCCAAACACTTCCGTCTTCTTTCTTGTAAAAGGCGTCATTGGCGAGCCCTTTCGCAGCCATTTCTTTTCCGAGTAGATACGTATCAGACTCATAATAGAGCTTGTCAAACGTTACTCCCATGCGTTCATACGTAGCATCATGTCCAGCGTATACCCAGCTGTTCATCGTGCTCCAGAGTGAGCGCACTTCTTCATCACCAGATTCCCATGCTATCAACATGTCTTTGGCTTCTTTTCCAAGCGGCGAGATGGTATTGAAGTAGTTGTTTTTGTATTTTTTAGCAGCGTCTTCGCCTTCTTTCACCTTTACTTCAGAAAGTGCGGCTTTACCTGCAGCTGTTGCTTGCCAAGCTTCATATTCCTTAGAAAATTCAGACTCGAAGCGAACATAATAGTCTCCAACTACCAGATCTCCTTTACGTCCAGTCGTTTCTGGTGTGGCTCCATTAGCAAACTTCTGCCACGCGACCATGCTCTTACAAATTGCGATGCCACGATCGTTAATAATCTGTACCCGGACTACGTCATGTCCAGCAGCTTCAAACAACTTCGAAATACTCCACCCTAGTAGGATGTTGCGTACATGTCCCAGGTGAAGGGGCTTATTGGTATTTGGCGAACTGAACTCAATTGCCGTTTTGATTCCCTTTTTGGGTGCATAACCAAACTGCTCTACATCTTTGATTGCCTCCAACTGCTTTCGCCAAAACGAGCCAGCCAAATTGATGTTGAGGAATCCTTTAACGACAGCCACGCTCGATACGTCTTCTGCACCAGCTTCAAGAGCTTCGCCAATCTTGGCTGCAATGGCATCAGGTCGATCACCAAGCAACTTGGCCAAGGCAAAGGTTACGACCGTAAAGTCGCCTTCCATATCGCTACGGGTGGCATTGATCACGATTTTATCGGCATCAATTTCTTTCCCGTATGCTTGGGTAATGGCGCGCTGAGTGAGCGCCTGTAGTTGCTGGACAATTTTCATAGCGGGCGCAAAGGTAGTGATCACTTAGTGATCAGTACTATCGATGTGAGACGT
>CALDTK010000289.1 GCA_937924035.1 uncultured Saprospiraceae bacterium
TTCACCCAATGAAGCATTGAGTGCATTCGCGATTTTCTTTCGCGCAGCTTCAATCAAGCTACGTCCTTTCCGTCCTTCCGCGTGAATAGAGCTTGGGTTACCATACTGTTCCTGCATTAAAGGAACCATCACTTCAATTACTTCAGGAAGGATCGGTGTAGAAGCAGCATTATCAAGATAGACGCGCATGTCAGTAAAGTTTAGCTAAATCAAAGGTGTCTCAAATCAGTCTTTCAAAGTAACAATCGCACAGAAAGATGACAGAATGTGGAGTTTGGAATTTTAGAGCAAGTCTAGGCGTTCAATGCTTCTTTCATAATGTCCATCGCTTTCTTCGCGAGAGTTTTGGCGGAAGCTTCATCATGACTTTCAGCAATGACACGAATGATCGGCTCTGTATTGCTTGCACGAAGGTGAACCCAGCCGTCTGCCATGTTGACTTTAACCCCATCGGTCAAATCAACTTCCTCGTTCTTGTAAGCCTCAGTCACATACTTGAGAACCTTTTTCTCTACTGATGGATCTGGAAGCGGTAACTTTTCTTTTACGATCGTATAATTTGGATAACTCGCTCGGACATCACTTGCCTTTTTCCCAGAGGTAGCCAAGTGAGATAGCACCAAAGCAATTCCTACGATACTGTCACGTCCATAATGAAGGGCTGGGTAGATTATTCCGCCGTTGCCTTCTCCTCCAAGTACGGCACCGATTTCACGCATCTTGTTCACCACATTGACTTCACCGACAGCTCCAGCTGCATAAGGTTGGTCATATCGATCAGCAACATCTTTGAGTGCTCTTGAACTCGAAAGGTTACTTACAACAGGTCCACGGTGGTGTGACAAAACATAGTCGGCTACAGCGACCAAGGTGTATTCTTCGCCAAACATGCGACCGTCTTCACTGATCAAAACAAGTCGATCTACATCCGGATCTACTGCTATGCCGAGGTCTGCGTTGCTTGTCGCTACAGCTTTCGCCAAAACCCCTAAATTCTTTGGAAGCGGCTCGGCAACGTGAGCAAACTTTCCAGAACAATCATCAAAAAGTAAGTCGTAGGTAACGCCAAGCTCGTCTAACAGAGGTGGAATGGAAATCGATCCAGTACTATTGATGCAGTCAACCACTACATGGAACTTGGCCTCCTTGATGGCTTCAACATTGACAAGCGGTAAGTTTAGGGTCTCCTCGATATGGTATTGAATATCGTCCTGACTTCTTTTGTAAGACCCAAGTCCGCTACTGTTAGGGAACGAAAAGTCACCGCTTTCATAGCTTGCTTTTATGGCATCACCAGCTGCGGCACTAATGAACTCGCCCTTCTCATTGAGTAGCTTGAGTGCATTCCAGTTTTCTGGGTTGTGGCTCGCTGACAGTACGATCCCGCCTTGCGCTTTGTGGCGCACAACGGCCATTTCAACCGTCGGAGTTGTTGAAAGGTCAACATCGATCACGTCAATTCCATTGAACTGTAACGTCGCGGCAACAAATTGACTAACGACTGGCCCACTGATTCGCCCATCTCTTCCGATAACGACTTTAGGGCGTACACCAACAGACTTTCCTTGAGCCGTGTGTCGCTCCTTTATGAATTTCGCGTATCCATTCACGAAACCAACCAATACATCAGGGGTGAAGTCACCCGTGATATCTTCACTCGAACCGAGCGTGCCACGGACACCTGAAACAGAAACCTTTAAAGCCATACTGCAAGGATAAGAAATTGTGTAGTTGGTTTAGGTCTCAAATCAACAAGAGATTGTCAAGGATGGCAAGAGATGCTCGATTGGCCCTACATTACCGCCATGAAGCTCGCTTTACACTGGCAAATTCTTATAGGTATGGTTGCGGGAGTAGCATTTGGTCTGCTCGCCGCTAACTTAGGATGGGATGGATTTATCTCTGATTGGATAAAACCGTTCGGTACCATCTTCATCAATCTTCTCAAGGTCATCGCAATTCCCTTGATTATTGCCTCACTTATCACTGGAGTGGCCAACCTCGGAGACCTGAGTGATTTGTCTACCATGGGTGGTCGAACGGTTGGACTCTATTTGGTCTCAACCGTTTTAGCAGTTACTATCGGTCTAATTACGGTCAATGTTATCGCACCGGGTAAGCTTATCTCAGAACAGACACGTGAAGAAATTGTCACGGCCTACGCAACAGAAGCGACCTCTCGGTCTGAAAAAGCAGCTGTGCAAAAACAAGCCGGACCGTTGCAGGCACTCGTTGATGTTGTTCCTGACAACATTGTAAGTGCTGCTGGTAGCAACCGCAACATGCTTCAGGTCATCTTTTTCGTACTATTCTTTGGAGTCGGCTTATTACTCATCGATAAAGAAAAGGCCAAGCCGGTAAAAGACTTCTTTGACGGACTTAATGACGTCATTCTCAAACTGGTCGATTTGATCATGTTGGCTGCACCTTTCGGAGTCTTCGCTCTGCTCGCAGCCTTGGTTGTAGAAAGCCCAAGCGCTGATTTATTCTATGCGTTGCTAGGCTATGCGGGCTGCGTAGTACTTGGACTTGGACTTATGATATTCGTCATTTACCCTTTAGTTGTAAGAGCCCTGACGGGTATCGGCTACGGTCAATTCTTCAATGGCATGGGTCCAGCACAGCTATTGGCATTCTCTACCAGTTCAAGTGCTGCTACGCTTCCACTTACCATGGAGCGTGTTACTGAGCATATCGGTGTTAAAGAAGAGGTTAGCAGTTTCGTTTTACCCATAGGAGCAACGATCAATATGGATGGAACTAGCCTTTACCAAGCCGTCGCTGCAGTATTTATTGCGCAGGCTTTTGGATTAGAGCTCTCGCTGGGTACGCAACTCGGCATCGTGGTTACAGCTACCCTAGCTTCTATAGGATCAGCAGCTGTGCCAGGGGCCGGCATGCTGATGCTTGTTATTATCCTAGCACAAGCTGGAATACCTGAAGCAGGAATTGCACTCATTTTTGCCGTCGATCGTCCATTGGACATGTGTCGTACCGTTGCAAACGTCACGGGTGATGCAACCGTAGCTACAATTGTGGCGAAAAGCATTGGTAAACTCGGCAGACCTGACGTAAAGAACTGGGACGACAATTACGCAGAGGTAGCCTAATTTTTGGCTGTTCAGCGAAACGGATAGACCAATCTTTTCGTAGAAGTTGATATGACTTCTACCCTATCTGCTACAACTGTTCTCGGCATCGGAAGCCGCGTCAACCATCCAACTTATGGAGAAGGTGTAATTATTCGCATCTACGCCGTTGCCTATGAGGTTTGCTTCATCGAAGAAGGTATAAAAACGGTAGGCAAAACCTACAAAGATTGGGATGTCATTGAGGCAATTGAACACGATGAACCTGTTTCGTTCAATGAAGCGGAACGCAGCCTAATCAAAATATTGAAGGCTTACAACGGTATTGAAGAAAAAGTAGACCTCGGAAGCAAATGGGATGGCGGAACACTGGTCCTTAAGCCTGGTGATGATGGGCTAAAAGAGAAAGAAATGCCCATTGATAGCTTCTTTCACAAAATCGTGATGGTACGAGATCGTCTACGCGTCATGGAACAGCGTATCAACTCTTCAGCGTTGACTGACGAAGAAAAAGTCAACCTTCAGCAATACATTACGAGGATTTACGGATCGCTTACAAGTTTCAATGTATTGTTCGCCCAAAAGGAGGATCATTTTAGCGGTAGTTCTGCCCGTTAGAATTTTCCAAGCCCTTGCGCTAATTTTTTTCTTGTCATACTACTGTCTACGTTGAGAAATATAGACAACGGTTGCTCTGTGTCGCGGTTAGATTGTGGTGCAGAATATGAAGTACGTTTTTGTCATTGCAGGGTTCTTTTTGACTGGTTGCTTCGTGGTAAACACCACGTTTGACAAGCTGCCGCCTGGTCCTTACCGAGCGATCCTTTATCTCGATGGGCGTCTAAGTCAGCAAGTCGAGCCCGATGAGGTTGCTGCAAACTTTGATTTAGACGACGTAAATCGTGGAGAACTTCCTTTCAATATGGAGTTGAGCTACGATCAAGACGGTTCAATTAGTGTCGTTGTTGTCAATGGAGAAGAACGGATTGAAGTTCCTGATGTCTCTTATGAGCGTCTAATGGCAACGGCTCAAGATTCCATTACAATACGCTTTCCTTGGATTGATGCTTACATCACAGGGTATCATGAAGCAGGAATCATTGAAGGAACCTATATCGACGAAACCAGAGCAAACTACCGCATTCCTTTTGCAGCGTTTTTCGGTATTGGTCATCGGTTTACTGAGCTAAAAAAAACGCCTACCGCAGATTTGAGCGGAAGGTGGGATGTTCAATTTAGTGTTGAAGACACAGCTTCACTATGGAAGGGAATAGGTGAGTTTACCCAAGAGGGGAACCATCTGGAGGGTACTTTTCTAACCTCGACAGGAGATTATCGATATCTAGAAGGAACTGTTCAAGAGGATCGGTTCTACATGTCAGCCTTTGATGGGGCGCATGTGTTTCTCTTTTCTGGAAAAATCAAAGAAGACGGTAGCCTCTTAGGAATCTTCAGAAGTGGTAATCACTATTCTACTATTTGGAAGGCTCAGCGCAATCCAAATGCGACATTGCCAGATGCATCGCAAGAGACAAAGCTCCTAAATCCTGAGGCGAGTATTCAAGTTGAAGCATTTGAGCCTCTATCTAAGAAGACCATTTCAGTCTTGAATCAGCCGAGTCTGGAAGGGAAATTTAAAGTCATTAGCATTATGGGGTCTTGGTGTCCAAACTGCATGGATGAAGCACGATTTCTTGATAGTTTGTACGCAACCGTAGACCAAAACAAGGTTGCCTTTTTAGGTCTCGCCTTCGAAAAATATAGAGATACCACACGCGCTGTAAAAGCTATTAAACGTTTTAGCGAAAGCCTCGAATTAGACTACCCGACCTACCTGGCGGGAAGTTCTGTAAAGTCAGAAGCCACAAAGCAACTCGGGTTTTTGGATCGAATTAGGTCCTTCCCTACCTTGCTGATCGTCGATGAGCGCAACCGAGTTCGTTATGTTCACACAGGCTTCACTGGTCCTGCAACGAGCGAGTATGGTAAGTTTACATCAGCTTTCGCCAAAACACTTCAAACCCTAGTTGACGAATGAATCGAATACACGTTGCACATCATGGTTCGGCCGCAGGTGAGGCTTCTAAGCTTTCGCAAAAACTTCAAACTCAAGGGTGGGAGGTCTTTTCTTCCGAGTGTGGAAATCAAGAAAGTGGTGCATTATCTGATGCACTGATAACTTTTACTGGGCCAACGCTACTGTTGATTAATGATGGCTTGCTTCATGACATTAACTGCCAGACAGGAATGTTGGAGACCTTTCGAGAAATAGATCGGAGGGAGCATACACATGTGCTGCTCGCTTCATCGATGAGAAACGGTCCTGGTAACGTGCAAGCTCGAGTTCTTACTTCATTGGATCGAGTCAGTGATGTAATTCGCTACATGAACTATTGGCAAAATGCCTATTTGATCAAGCGGCGCGAGTTGGGAGCCACCTCAACACCAGAAAGTGCTGCTGCCCTTGCACCGGTAAGAACAGTAAGTCAAGAGATAGGTGAATTTCTTAAGCTCGTTCGCAAGCAAAAGCCTCACAGCGTTTATGATCTCATCGATGATGATGGATCGCTTCTAACCAAGTTAATAGGAACTCCCACAAATCCTTCAAACAGACAAGAGCCAATTCCAGAGAGTCCTGTTGTAGAAACAACCGTAGAAGCTGAGAGCCCAGTAGAAAGCGTAGAAACTCCAATTGCTGAAATCATGGCAGGTGCGGCAGCCACAGCTGGTGTCATTGCAACTACTACACTCGTCCCAGAGACTCCAGAGACTCCAGAGACTCCATAAAGAGAATATAAAAGAGATTATTAAAGGTAAAAGTTATGATGAAGTTGACATACCTAAAGATTGGATAGTTTATTGTGATCCCCCTTATGCTAATACAGCAACTTATGCAGAGTGATGATTCCAACATAAAGAGTTTTGGGAATATATAAGAAATTTAAGCAAGACTCATAAAGTGTTCGTAAGTGAGTATAATGCCCCAGATGACTTCAAAGCTATATATGAGTTTAGCCAAAAGAGTTGTTTACAGTGAGGTAGTCAATCTCATAATAACCAACCAAATGAAAAATTATTTATTTATAACTGATAAAATATGATTGAAAAAGTAAACCCACAACACCCTGATAAAGTAGCA
>CALDTK010000290.1 GCA_937924035.1 uncultured Saprospiraceae bacterium
GTGGATCACCAAGCGTATAAGTAAAACGCTTTACCAGCTTGCCTTCCGGATTCAAAAGCAGTGCGCTCAAAGCATTAGTTTTTTGCAACTGATCCTGAGCCATCACGACCACGTTGTTTACTGCTGGATTAGGTGCGACAATAAATCGCAGATCTTCCAAGGACGGCTCTTCGAATGCGGAAGTTGCGTTAATCGCTATCTTAACAAGGATAGGTCTGGCTCCGATTTCCGCAGGCTCTCGGCCTAGAACATAGACTGCATCCTCTGTCATATACGTCTCGTGTATGCGACTAAACGTTAAGGGGAGCGCGGTAGTGACGCGAGCTGTGGCAACAGAGTCGTTCACCACCCTGTCGATGGTGTAGCGTACTGTATTGCTTGAGAAGTCCTCCTCAACATGTGTCATCAGAAGTAAATCCTGCTGCGTGGCATCATTGTGATAGTACCTAGAGAGCGTTGGAAAAGTACCAGGGAGCCTTTTTACGAGCTGCTCCTGCGTAGCATAATCTATCACTCTGACTCTACCGACTTGATCTGTGATCAGCACGTTGCGACTACCCGGTAACTGGCTTACAGTGGTAGCATCTTGAAATGATGAACCGCGATCTATGCTAAATGAGTAGCGTAAGGAATTGTCTGGAGCCAAGCAGACGATTTGATCAAGCGCAGTATTGCGCGAGTATGCTCCTAGGAAGTACTTCTCTCCTGCATCGCCAAGCAAATAAGAGTCTACAGTTGATAGGGTGTCTGACATGGCTGACAGTGACTCCACCCGAACTTGAGAAAAGTCCAGGTTGATGCTGATGAGCGAGTCCGCAGGATTGCTGAAGGCGAGTAGTTGCAACTCGCCGTTCGAATTGAGACTAAGCCGATCTGTGACTCGGTGAGTACCAAACTGATAGCTCCCGATACTGATTGAATCGATCAAGACCCCACGAGGGCTGTAGTGCCAAAGCGTGTAGGTAGCGACCGACCCAATTCCACGCAAGGTAGCGATAGCAAAGCCTCCATTTGGCAATGGCTCAAAGCCAATACTTTGTTGAGGACTTCTGGGTAACTCTGGTGCAGGAACATCGAAGTTGACGGTACCCCCAGCACTTATGTTAGCAATGCGAGATATGCCAGTATACCTGACACCTGCAGTATCGACTCTGAAAAGAAGGCTAACGCTCCCATCTGCTTCTGGCCAAATGCGTTGGTATACATTCGTAGCCTCATAAGAGCGTAAGCCTGTGCTGGCAACTTCGAAAAAGGAAGTTCCATTATTAGTGGCGAAAATCTTTGCTTCGCTCCCCTCTTGTTCGTCTGTGAACCGGACCACCGAAATGACGTCCGCGCTGCTAAACTGTATAGCATCTGTTGTAGAAAGTCGTACAGATTGCTGAGTAGATAGGCTAGTGCTTATGTCGGGAACGTCGTTTAGTTCAGTCGAGGTTACGATACGACTTGACGGATCGAGGGCGACGCGTGTGAGGCCTCTAAAACCAAGGAAATAAGCGACCACGCCACCTTGAATGCGGGATACTTTCGTGCTAATCAAGGTTTGCGCTGGATACGCCACAGTGCCCGCAGAAACCAATGCAGTACCATCGAAGTCGAAGAAGTCCAAGACATTGTTGTCTCGGTTATAGGCAACTACCGCTATGCCCAAACTATCAACGTGGACAGCAGCCTCACGAGCTGCATAAGGTAGGCTATATGTTTGACGGAGTGCACCGTCGGACAGTGATAATGAAGAAAGATAGCCATACCCGTCGTATACGTAGACCTCGTTATCCAAATAATTCAGCGAGCTACTCGCGAGCGGTCCACCGACGTAGTGTGTGTTGCCTCGACTTGGAAGCATGCGACCTCTGTCGAGCCACTGAGTTGTAAAGTTATTGCCTTCGAATCGAGCCGTGTATGAGCTGGAGCCAAACACGCTCGACTCAGATACACTTACAATGAAGTCTCCACTGCCATCAGGTACTGGAGCTAAGGCAGTGAACGTACCCGGATAGGGCAGTGGTCGCGTCTCGACGGTCTGCAAATCAAGGATGGGCGATAGATGTATGTGTACAAAGTGGGTGTAGTTTCCTTCAAAGCTGGATCCGCGAACGCTATTAAGCAAGACGGTAACATCGCCATTGGGCAGGAGCCACAGTCCCCTACCAACAGTGCGTACGCCAAGCGAATCGCTATAGACCAAGCGTTGCAGCAACCGCCCGTCGGGGGCGTAGTGATCTACAAAAGATTCGACTCGGACTATTCCATCGGGAAAGTCGTACTGCCCCGTTGCGTAGAACCCCCCTTGCCCGTCAGGAATATGAGCGTAGAAGATAGCCTGCTCGGAGACGTTGTCACTTAAGGGGAGCACATAGGATGGCTGCTGTGCATGTATAGTAAGTGCGGTGTTGAACAGCGCGGTAAGTGAAAAAAGGAATAGGACAAACAATTTAGTGAATAGCTTTCTCATTTGCGATTTAGTATTGATTCGTTGGCACAGATTAGGCACTGGGCGATTAGATAAGACTTATCGAATATAAACATAGGTGGCTTAAGAAATGCTAAATTTCTTCCCAAGAGTTGGTTGGTTTGGTGACCCTATGGAAAAGAGAATATTGTGCTATCTTGG
>CALDTK010000291.1 GCA_937924035.1 uncultured Saprospiraceae bacterium
TCAATTCCAGTACGAACCCTGAAGTCTAATTTTTCGCTCAATTCATAGTTCGCAGATACATAGCCAAAAAGGCGGTCACGCGTAAAGGAGTTGCGGTTTTCATTCAGGATGAAAAACGGATTGTCAAAGAAGCTCGTGTTGTAAGTGAACTGCTGAATTCCTTCCTGTCCTGGCTGCCAGTAATCGCGCAAGCTTTCCAAATTCGTTGATCGGCCTAGCCATGCAACAAGCGAGTAATTGAGGTTTTCAGAGCCATAGCCACTCGCTGGGCGATTGTCGCTACGGGTGTTGACGTAGGTTAGTCCAGTACTGATCGTGAGCTTCTTGGTCGGTGTGAAATTGAGTCGGGCTGCAACATTGTTGCGCTCCAAATTCACCCCAGGAATGTAGCTGTCCGAGCGCATATCGGTAAAGCTGATGCGGTAATCGCCACCACTAAACCCTTGACTCAGTGCAATATTATTTTGTGTCGTGACACCTGTTTCATAAAGGTCGGAGACGTTGTTCGGATTTGAATTGAAGAGTGTTGGTGTAATTGCCTCACCGTTGTACAATCCAAGATCCCCAGCTCGTACAGTAGAGCCATCTGCTAATTGAACAGGCGAATCAAACTGAGGAATTAACGTCCCTTGATCAAGTCGAGGCCCAAAGCTGAACGTGATGTTGTCGTTGGTTCCTCCTCCGGCGCCATCAACATATTCAAAGTTGCCGCTGCGGCCTTGCCCGAATTCGTTTTGGAAAGAAGGAAGTCTAAACGGACGTTCAAACATCGTCTGCGTGTTGAGCTCAATACCTAGCCCTTTGGGCGCTTTACCAGCTTTGGTGTTGATGATGATCACGCCATTGGCCGCTCGAGTACCGTAAAGTGCGGCTGCGGCTGGACCTTTCAAAACAGACACACTTTCGACATCAAATGGACTCACCTCAGGGCTGCCACCTCCAAAATCCACTTCTTGAAATCCTTGAGATGCTTCGTTGGTGACATTAAGCACAGAGCGGTTGTCAATTGGAATACCATCGACGATATACAAAGGCGTATTGCTTCCAAAGCTTGCATCACCGCGAATACTGACAAGACTGGTCGAGCCTACTCCAGTTGGACCTGTAGCCACATTCACGCCAGCAATTTGACCGCTTAAGTTGTCGAGGAAATTGGTTGATGGTACATCGGCGATATCCTTTGCACTAAGCGATTCAATAGCGTAGCCAAGCTTAGCGTTGTCGCGTTCGAGTCCAAGCGCTGTTACAACGACCTCGTCGAGTACTTGGGAGAGAATGGTAAAGTCGAGCGTTGTGTTATCTCCGATAAGTTGACAAACAGGTCTGCTGCCGGCATAACTAACGCACAACTCTTCGGTACCCATAGGTACTTCTAGTGTGTATCGACCCTCAAGGTCAGTCACTGTCCCGATTATAGTGTTCGGAATGAGCACGGATGCACCAATCAGAGGCTCTGATCCATCTGTGATTGTTCCGTGCACAACAGCTTGTGCGAACGAGGAAGTTGCAGCTAGGCAAAGGCCTAGTGCTAAAAGAAGTTTAGACATAAAAGGGAGTAGCTAGCTATAGAGCTTGTAAAAAAGGTCGAAGGAATTATGCTGCGTGTGGCAGTTCCGTCGGAGGGCCTCTACTGGTTAGGCTTTCGCCAAAACAGGAAACGAGTTCAAGAGCATTATCGAAGTCGACAATGCGACAAGTAGTAGCGTGTAAGAGTGCAGACCACACGGTGTCTGTAGCTCGCTTAGCAAAGTCTTTGAGGTCTTGCTTTGAGTTACAATCAGCACGTGATCCAAGTGCGAGAACTTCGGTAATAGAGCCCTCGCAGGTGAGGCCCAGTTCTCTTCTTAATGCGCAACCGATCTGATCGGTTTGCCAAGGGAGCTCTGCAAACTGGTTTTGGCGAAAGCTGGCTTTTTGAAGGCCGATCAAAAAAGATCCACCTCTAAAGTCGTTGCCTAAGGCTGTTCGTCCAGACTGAAGCGCAGTATGTGCTCGTTTGATGTCACAAGTGCTCAACTCGGGCGAATCACCGCCAACAACGATGAGGGTTTCAAAACCCTTTGCCCAGCAATCTTGTATCGCATTTGCAAGGCGATCACCAAATGTTTCTCCGCGCTGGGTAGCCTCTGTCGACTTGATGACGGGCAACTCTGACGCTCGAAGTGTCTTTTCAATCTGGCGTTGCAACGCTTCGTGGATTCGAATTGCTACAGTCCTCGAGACCCCAAACGACTTCCTTTCCGCCTCGGCTTTTGCCGAACGGGAAAACATAAGAATCGCAGAAGTAGGACGTTGATTGATGGCGCTAAGGTGTTAGTTCTTGAGGACTTCTTTTATAGGTACGTGTCATTTTGACCAAATGGATTGCTGAAGACTAAAATTTTTTCAAATTTGACCATTAAGGGGCGCTTTCCTCGTAAGGTCGTTTTCTAAGAATGAAGTTGTCTTAGTGGTCCATCTTAGGTCTGGCGAAAGGTCCTCGTAAGTCTTCCCAAGCACTCGCAAGTGAAATGAGCGCAGGTTCGCTATATGCAGGACCAAAGAAGCTCAACCCAACAGGGAGACCGTCAATCATGCCCATCGGTACGGTGATGTTTGGGTATCCAGAAACAGCAGCAGGTGTGCTTGATCCGAGTGAAAAATTGTCTCCATTCGTGAGGTCAATTTTCCAGGCGGGACCACCTGTAGGAGCGATAATGCCATCTAGGCTGTGCAAGGCAACTACGCGATCAATGCCTTCTTTTCCAAAAATTAGCTTGATGTCTCGCAAGGCTTCTTGATATTCGTCATCTTCTAGTGATCCTTTTGCATTGGCCATTCGCAACAACTCATGGTCGAAAGAAGCCATGTCGAGCTCACTTTCGGTGACGGCTTTTATAATTCCTCCTAGGCTGTCAAAAGGTGGATTGGGAAAAGATTGAAGGTATTTGTTTACACCATCTTTAAATTCATACAATAGCACATCGAAGGTTTTTCCGGAAGGTGAACGGGTAGCTAGCTCCTCGATTTCAATAACGGTTGCGCCAGCAGCTTCTAGTTTTCTTACGGTTTGTCGAACTAGACTGTCAACCCTAAAGTGATTTCCTAGTGGAGCAGTGTGGAGGCCGATTCGCTTGCCTTTGAGGCTACCTTTTTTGGACAATGAAGCACTGTAATCTCGGTTGGTGTACTCCTCTGCGGCGGCGGTATAAGCGTCGGTTGGATCAGCCCCTTGTAGCACGGTAAGAGCAGCGGCAGCATCGGCTACCGATCGAGCCATTGGGCCTGGTGTGTCTTGGCTTTCAGAAATCGGAACGATGCCTGTGCGGGAGAGCAATCCGACAGTCGGCTTGATACCAACGATACCATTTGCATGCGATGGGCAAACGATTGAGCCGTTGGTTTCTGTACCAATGGCAAGTGGGGCATAGCCTGCAGCTACGACAACTCCTGATCCAGCACTGGAACCACAAGGACTACGGGTAATGTCATAAGGGTTTTTCGTCTGGCCGCCTACTCCTGAATGCCCGCTAGAGGAAAAATTAGAATGGAAATTTGCCCATTCGGAAAGGTTGGATTTGCCGAGAATGATTGCTCCCGCCTTGCGCAATTGTGCAGTGATGAACGCATCGCGGGCTGGGTTGCTTGTTGCAAATACTCGAGCTCCAGCAGTAGTTGGAATACCATCAGCCGTTTCAATATTGTCTTTGAGATAAACAGGAATACCGTGTAAAGGACCGAGTATCGTACCTGCTTCTCTAAGGCTATCTAGTTGCTTTGCTTGAGTGATCGCCAGTGGATTAAATGCTATGACTGCATTAAGTGAGGGTTCATGAGTTTTAGCGTACGCGAGCAAATCTTCTACGAGATCAACGGCAGTCAATTCACCTTGCTCAAAAGCCAATTGAATATCTTGAATACTCTGAAAAGCTAGCGTTTTATTAGAGGTCGCTGTTACATCAGATGGTGGAGCATCACAGCCACACACCATGAGTACAATTATTGTCGCAGAACATAGAAGGTATCGAAGCATGGCCTCAAGGTCGGTAAAACTTAGCTATTTGGAAGTCAGATAAAAATGGGATATAAGTGTGGAATGAAAGAACATATTAGCCTTCTGATTTTATAAATTGGATGTGAGACTTATTGCTAAAGTCCTTAATCTTTATGTGAAGACATGTCTACAGGCAGCGACGGTGGTACTTTAATCGTTCGCATTATATGATCGTTTTTAAAAACTGCGGTCGCTAAACAACCTCTAAAGTCTATTCGCTATGAAAATCCCAACTGACCTACTTAAAGCAACCATGGCGGGGCTAGCAATGACATTGACTGTAGCCTGCGATAAAGAGCCTTTACCAGAGAAGATATGCGACGAGACGTGTATTGATGGTGTTTGCTCTGATCCTGATGGTCATCAAGGAAAGGGATCTAACGAACCCTACTACTGCCCACCATGCGGAATGGGTTAGATTTCGCTTTATGCAAGCGGCCCTTTCTCTCAATTTAGATTCAGCACTTCTTCGAACTTCAATGCCTTTGCTTCAAGCTGGGGAGGTTGATGCAGTCGAATGGTCTTTCGATGCAATGGGGCACCTAACTGAGATACCCACTTGGTGGTCAGACCTACTCGATCACTTTGGAAAGGCTGGCAGACTCGTAGGTCATGGCGTTTTTTTCTCGCTATTTGATGGTCGCTGGCGCCCAGAACAAGAGTCATGGTTGGAAACACTTCGCGCAGCACAGCGTCGCTTTGGTTTACAGCATGTAACGGAACATTTTGGCTTTATGAGCGGCGCGGACTTTCACAAAGGGGCACCACTAGGTATTCCGATGACCGCGCGAACGCTCCGACTCGGACATGATCGATTAGCGCGTTTGAGAGATGCTGCAGGGTGCAGTGTTGGACTTGAAAACCTCGCATTGGCCTATAGCTCAGACGATGTTGCTCAGCAGGGAGAGTTTCTGAGTCAGCTTGTTGATCCTACGAACGGGTTCATAATACTAGACCTCCATAACTTGTATTGTCAGGCGCATAATTTTAGCGTCGACCCAATCGAATTAATGAAGCGCTATCCTTTAGCGCGTGTTCGTGAGTTTCACATTTCAGGCGGTAGTTGGGAAACGTCAGAAGTTGAACCAAGTCGAATTGTTCGAAGAGACACCCATGATGGTCGGGTTCCCGAAGAGGTGTTCGAGCTCTTGCATGAAGCAATTTTAATGTGCCCTCAAGCAAAGCTGTGCGTCTTTGAGCAGATGAGCACAAGCTTGGTTACAAAGGAAGATGGGGAAGGATTTCGAGCCGACTTTCGTAGAATGAGAAGCATGCTCCCTGATGCTGGAATGGAAGGGCTTTTGTATGCTAAGAAGTCTAGTCTTCCTGTTGTTGAGTCGCGTGCGGAGCACGAGGATCCTCGCCTCAGGGCGGGACTTTCGGCAAAACCACTTGAAGATGAGCAACTTTTTATAGAGCAGCGTCAACTGGTAGACGCACTTTCTACTTCTCAAAGTGTTGAATCTGCCATTGCAAAGTTCCGTGAACAAAGACTGAGTGAAAGTGAATGGCAAACCGACACTTGGGATAGATCGATGGTCGAAACGGCGATGCGGATTGTCAAGAAGTGGGCGTGAGGGTATTTCGCACGCTTGTTTGGTACGGACAGGAAATCGGCAAATTGCTACGTGAGGAGATTAAAGTGGACTTGTTATTCCAAGTGCTACACCTTCAACTTCTCCTGAAAATATTCCGCACTCACTCGTGCACTCGTCAGGGAATCGACCGTGTAATTTCCACCTTGCTCAATGTAGAAGTACTCTAGTCCAGAAGTCGCTGGGTCTGGTAGATATGACGTGTAGTCTATCGAACCGTTTCCAAGCTCCGTGTAGTCACGACTCTCTTTATGCATGTCCTTGATGTGCCACATTTTATATCTGCCTGGTTGTTCGGCAATCATTTCTGCGGGCGTCTTTTTAGGATCATAAGCCAACCAATACATGTCAAGTTG
>CALDTK010000292.1 GCA_937924035.1 uncultured Saprospiraceae bacterium
CCATGCAAATCCCCGAAATCCGCGCCCGCATCCCGTTATCAAAAATCTTAACTCAATACAAGTGGAAGCTTGATGTTCGAGTTTGCATTTTCCTAAGTCTTATACACCACTAGACAAGGATGTCGTTAATCTCCCCCCCAACCACACCAGCCATCACATTTGTCCCTAACACTGGATAAAACGGGAACTTCCGACGCTGGTTATTGAGCTGTACAAAGCCACCAATCTTTTTTGCAAACTAATAATCACCGTGAATACTAAAATCCACTAGGGTAGAGGTATAGTCTTCTGGAGGAGTGATCGGATCGGTAGGATTGACGGTTCCTGCAAAAGGAAGCGCATTCTGGCCAGTCAAGATGGCCGAAGCGGTGAACTTGTCTTCAATCACTTCATAGCCCACTTTGAGTTGCGCGTCAAAGCTTGGGATGAGGTACGGTTTGTCTGCCGTATTCAAGTCAAACGAACGCGCATCGATTTGCAGACGACCATTGATTCGACTCGCCAAAGGCATCGTAGCTTCTATGCGCAATCCAAGCACATTTGCCGTATCAAAAGCTGGTCGGAACTTGTAAATCTCTGTCGAATCCTGGAGGTATAACGCCAGGTTATTGATGCGCGAATAGCTAGCAGTTGCCTTATAATTTACACCACGCGTTTGCCCTTGGATGCCACCGTAAATTCTCCATTCTTCCGCGTTTCGCAACTCCTCTAAATCACGCACGAGGAACGGCAAATACCTCGTCATACGCGTGTAGTTGTTTTTGCGCAGACCTCCATCAGCTCCGGCAACAATGACAAAGCCACCACCTAGTCCATAGCTCACTTCAGCGTTTGGAAATATCTTGAACTCATCTGCTGAATTCGAAATGGTCGCACCTACTCGAAAGCCCAATTGATCAAAATGCGCACCGATCGTTGGGATGAAGGAGAAGTTGTTCAATTCTGACTCGTCATTGGTCACAGTAAGTGCTGTGGTCGAGAATTTAGTGAGATCAATCTCAAACTCCGCCTCAGCATACCACTGTTCATTCAGATCCTTACGACCGCCAATCTCAAAAAGAGAATTGCGCTCCTTCGTGCTGAAATTGTCGGTCAAGAAATGAGCCCCAGCTCGAACAAAATAGTCGATCCCGACATTGTTCGGTTTCGTATTTCTGATACCCGCCCGCAGACCGAATGTGCTGAAAAATTGCCTGTTTTGTTCTTCCGTGAGTGTCTGCGACGTATCATCGACAGCTTCCTCAAAACCATAGTAACGGAAGCGTTGTCCGTCATAATCAAAGTCTAAATCGATGGCCATTCCGTTGTTAGCGTAATACGTCCCACCTAGTAATGCATTGACCTCCGCATAGCGCTGGTCCTCATCATCGGTCGCTTGAAAACCATAGGTGTGTAAGTCACCCCGCAGGGCAATAGATTCATTGCGCGTGACGTAACCTGCATCGCCTATCCATCCAGGAGCAAAACCAGCACCCAGTCTGGCGAATCCTTTGTGCGCAATCGGAGGAGCGTCAACCTTAACGGCCAAAGGACGAATCTTTGGTGGATCATAGCTGATTTCACTCACCACAGGAATAGCCTCGTAGCGCTGTGGCAAGCGCGTAGTGTCTATCTGCGGGATACTAGGCCTCAATTCTACACGTTTGGCTTCCGCCAAACGCGCATCAAAAAGCTTCTCTACGCGGACCTCTGATCCTGGTAGTGAATTGGTGTCTTGCGAAAATGCAAAAATCGGTGCTGCAAGAACGCAGCTAAGGAGCATGAAAATGCGCATGCTAGTTATTTTCAGGTGTTTCAGGGTCAACCATGTCAATGGTCGTAGTGTCTTCCGGCGCAACATTGCTGTTGGCTGCCGAGGCTAGCTCAACTTCTTTCAGTTTGAGCTTAGCGTCCTCTTCTAGCTTGGCATCTCCACGATAATCTTCGACGAGCACTTCAGCAAAGGCCCGTGCAGAGAGGTAATCTTCTTTCTCCAGCAAGATGTCAATTAAGAGTAGGGTAGATTTCGCTACCCAATATGGATAACCACCGCTCTGCTCTTGAGAGGCTCGCGTTATTGTTTCGGCGAGTTCTAATTCACGTTGCAAGTAATAAATACGAGAAATGAGATAACGAGCTTCTGCTGCTGCTTCAGTATTTTTTTGCGCTCGAATCACGGTATTAAAGCTGCTGAGTGCTGTATCAAAATCTTTGCGATCATAAGCCATTTTGCCTCGGTAGAATGCTGCCACAGCTTTGTCTTGGGCCGACATCCCAGGTGCATTCGCAACCTTTGAGGCAAGTTCTTCAACGGCTTTTTTATCACCTGAGCGATAAGCAGCACGCAAAGCCATAAGTTGTACTTCAGGGTCATTCGACAACTCAGAATCAAGTTCTAATAATCGCGCGTAGTAGCGGAATGACTTATCGAAATCACCTTCCGCATCGTAAGCAATTTGGGCTGCTTTCTTCAGTGATTCTTCGTAATACTTGTTTTGGCCGCGACCGATAATCGATTCGAAATCTTTGAGTGCTTCGGGGTACTGTTCAAGAATCAAGTAGCTATCTGCTCTACGATGTAAGGCTTCCAAGGCATATCCACCTTTCGGGAAATCGAGGATGTAGCGACTGTACTGCTCGATGGCACGGTCATACTTTCCAGTGTTATACTGTGCTTCTGCCGATGCATAACTGATACTGTCCCGCACTGAATTGTCGAGCTTGAAGCCAGGAACGGTCTCTAGGAAATTGAAATAATCATCAGGCCTTCCTAGGTCTTCGACATAAATCTCTTGCAGCGCATCTTGTGCTACTCTTACTTCTTCAGCCTTCGGTTGATTCGCAAATATCTGCTTGTAATAATTTATGGCTGTTTCTGTATTTCCTTGGTTATAGCTTACCAGGCCGAGCTGAATCAACGCTTCATTTTTAAGAGAAGAATTTGGATAGCTACTCACAAGCCGTTCAAGCGTACTATGCGCAAGTTTTAACTTGTTCAAGGACTGGTAGGTTACGCCCAATTCATAAAGTGATTCATCCGCGAAGTCAGATTTAGGATAGTCGTCAGCGATACGCTCGAGCGCTATGATCTTCTCGGTTTCATCACCTTGAAGTCCTTCAATGATAGAACTCTGAAAGATCGCATAGACGTATCCTGGATACTTTTTGTCGATCGCTTCTTCGTACAACTTGGTCGCGGCCACATAATCGTTGCGTTTGAAGTGCGCATCACCACCACGTATAACTGCATCTCCAAGCATGTTGTCGAGCTGTCTGTTACCTCCAGAAAGACGCTGACGTCGACGCAACTCTGCAATAGCTTCTTGGAAATGACCAAGTGACACACCATACTCTCCTTGCTTCAAATACACGTAGCCCAGCAAATAACTAGCGGTACCCACATTAGAATCATCAGGAAGGGCCGTTCTCAAGGACTTGGCCGTGGTTAAGAATGTATTTAGTCTCCTGGCTGCCTCGGTTACTTCACCTTTAGCGTAAGCGATGTCTCCCATCCAGTAATTCGCGAGCGCCTTATAGTACGGGTCGCTGGCATTTTCAAGGCTGCGACTAAAGAGCGTATTCGCATTATCAAATTTGCGTTCACGCATAAATTGCAAGCCACGTAATACTTGTACCCGTTGCTTGGTTTCGCGTAGCGCTGGTGTTGGCGATTCAATACCATTTAGGACCTCTAAAGCTTTCGCATAGTCTTGCGAAGCAAGGATTACACGACTTAATAAACCTTGTGCCTCTGTGTAGTAGCGGGAGTTTACAGGGATACTCTGAAGTGCTGTTAGTGCATCTTGGTTGTATCCCAACTCATAGTTGAGTTTTGCGACATTCCAGGAAGCTTCTTCTCGGAGTTTTTCATCATAATCCATCCGAGAAACCGCCGAGAAAGCCGGACGAGCCTCTTCACGTAAGTCTTGCTTGAGGTATGCATTTCCGAGATAGTAAAGTGCTTGTTGTCCAAGCGGAGTGTCTTCACCAGCAAGTTGCTTCAAGTTGGCAGCTGCTTCTTTAAATGCGCCAGATTGGTATTGGGCATAGCCAAGTTGATAGAAATCAGCAGCGCTCATTTTCTTAGAACCTTGCGCGTAATATTCTAAATGAGGCAACGCTTCTTTATAGCGCTTCAACTCAAAATAGCTTCTACCTATGAGCAAATGAATTTGACTTGCCGAACGTGCACTCAATCCATCAACAAGCGGCATGGCGTATGAAATGACCCGATCATATTCTCCGTCCGCAAAATAGATTTGAGCCAAGTAGCCAGGCAACACTTTACTGTAGGTTTGACTGCTACTCAAGCTCTCGAAGGCACGTTTTGCGCCTTCATTGTCGCCAGAGTAGTAGCGCGTAAGTGCGTAGTAGTACGCAGCAGGTTCTTGGTACAGTCCAGTATTTGCTCGGATATCGCCCAGATAACGCGTCGCGGTTGGAAAATCCTTCGAAGCAAAAGCGGTATAGCCTAGTCTAAAGCGAACCTCATCACGCTTGTCTTTGCTCAATCCATTGAGTGGTAAACGTTCATAAAAGTCAGCCGCTCGAGCATAGTCCTTCTCTGCAAAAGCGATATCGGCAACCTGTTTGATTGCATCTATGGCAATGGGTTGCGGACTGTATTTGTCGATAAACGCTTCTAGCAACACGTTTGCCTCAGGAAGGGCTGCGCGTTGTGCAGACAGTGCGCGTAGCAACTCAGCTTGTTGGCGTTCGTCATCAAGTTGGGCGGTACCAGAAATTGCTGGGGAGGCAAGGAAATCTGCAAACCTTTCGGCAGCTAAGCCATAGGCATCCGCTTCAAAAAGCATTCTGGCCTCTTCGTAGTTGGCGAGTGGATCGTCCAAGGCCGCAGATGGCTGGGCCCATAGAACAGAGGTGAGTAGGAGTGCGAAAATCGAAAGTGCTAGTCGCATGGAATGGGGTAGTGTCAGAGTAGAGTAACGAAGACATTACGCTACTGGTGTGTCAAATAGTGTTTGCGTTGGAATTATCCTTCGAATCGCTTACTCTTTTTTAAGAGCTGGCCACTCCATATCGAGTTCTTCGAGTGCTTCCATGATGGTTTTGGCAACGAGGAAATCTCGATACCAACGTTTGTCTGTAGGTACAATGATCCATTCATGATGAGAACGCTGCAGCACGTCATTATAAGCCTTCATGTAGCTATTCCAATGCTCACGTTCTTTCCAATCGTTAGGATTGTGTTTGTAGTGTTTAGTGGGATCGTCAATGCGTTCTTGTAATTGCTCCTTTTGCTCATCGTAAGACGTATGGAGCAAAAACTTCAAGATGATGGTGTTATTATCTACCATCAAATTGCGCTCAAAGGCATTGATGGCATCAAAACGGTTGTCGATTGTCTTTTCGTCTACCCATCCGTGTACGCGTTGGATAAGAACGTCTTCGTAGTGGCTGCGATTCCAGACTGCTATTTCCCCCTTTGCAGGCGTTTTTTGATGCAGACGCCACAAGAAGTCATGGCGCATCTCTTTTTCAGTTGGCTTTCCCCAGCTATGAACGGAGATATTGGCCGGGGTCGATCTTTCAAAAGCCGCTCTCACAGCGCCGTCTTTGCCAGAGGCGTCCATTCCTTGAAAAATAATAAGAAGGGCATGGGATTTAACAGCGGCAAACTGCTCGACCAAATCTCCAATAACATTACCGTAGGCTTTCGCCTGCTTTTTTGCTCGAGATTTTTCCTTTGATTCTGGGGGCAACGTCGGAATCTTGGTCAGATCAGTTTTCATATTTGTAGTGTTTCTTGGCGGTAAGATAACTTATCACATGATCACCTTCGATACTAGACTTTCAAAAGCGCAATGGTTGGAGCTGACTGGCCAGTTTTGCCGGAAGGAGAGAGATATTCAAGACTTATTCGACGCACTTTTTTCGCTTTCGCCAAAACAGGTCAAACAGCAGTATGCGGGCTATGTGCTCTTGCATGTCCACCGTACTTGTCCAAGTCTGCTTTCGCCAAAACTTCCTGAGCTTTTAACCTTACTCGACAAAGGAGCTAGAATCCACTCGTCGATTCCTCGACAGCTCTTTAGTATCCTTCAAGATCGTGACGTACCCGAAGAGCTTGCAGGTGAGGTTTTCGCGAAAGCTGTAGATCACTTTCTAGACCTGAAAAACGCCATTGCAATTCGTGCGAGAGCCTTGGAGTGCTGCCAAAATGTAGCCTCCCAATATGAAGGTCTTTGGCCAGAAGTGTATGAGCTCGCCAACAGTATTCAGCCACAAGACAGCGCTGGTATGCGATCCATCGGAGGACGCATTCTAAGGAGAGCTATGAAAGAATTAGAGAAAGGTCAATGACCTTGAGTATCGATTAAACCCGCATTTTGCCTCGCTTCACGAGGTAGCTCTGAAGTATCGAGCGGAATCCTTTTTCCGTATCGGCATCAACTAAGTCAACACGATATTTCAAGCAGGTCTCTTTCAATTCTTGTTGTCGAGCCTTCACTTGCGCACGATAATATTCAGCTACTTCCTGCGGCTGCAATTTGATGCTCTCACCCGTCTCCATATCTACAAATTCATGAGGGCGGTTGTCGTAGTCGAATTCGATTTCTTTGCTCCGATCAGTGACTTGGAAAAGCACAACTTCATGTTTGTTGTGGCGCAAATGCTGAAGTGCACCATAAAGCTCTTCGAGGTTGTCACCCTGTCCGAAGAAATCACTGAACACAAAAACCAAGGAACGCTTGTGCAGTGCTTCGGCAACAGTATGCAAAGTCTCAGCGGTTGAGGATGCGCGACCAGGAGTATAATCGCTCATCGTTTTTTCCAGCTCTGTAGTAAGTCCACGGAGGTGCTTCGTGCTCGATCGCTGTCCGGATTGGTAATCAAGCTTGTCGCTATAAAGCGTCAAGCCAAATGCATCTCGTTGACGCTGCAACAGGTACATCAATGAAGCTGCCGCTTGCGATGAAAAGACCAGCTTATTGCTCTGATCGTCACGGTTACCGGGAAAATACATACTGCTCGAAGCATCTACCACTACTTGACATCGCAAGTTGGTTTCTTCCTCGTAGCGCTTAATGAACATACGATCTGAACGCGCAAACACCTTCCAATCGACGTTGCGCAAATTGTCTCCAGGATTGTACAAACGATGCTCAGCGAACTCCACCGAAAATCCATGGAAAGGGCTCTTGTGCAATCCAATAATGAAACCTTCCACTACTTGACGAGCAAGTAATTCTAACCTTCCGAGGTCACGAGTTTCAGGCGTATGGAGTGAGCGCATGATATATGAACGCTTTTAGAGGGTATCAAGGTTCAGGCTGACCCAATTGTCAGTTGATAATTTTTAGCTGTCAATGTCGTGGCGCGAACTGAGCGTACTCACGAGGGGAAGCCGAGCAATCACTTGCGGAGCACGAGGATCCACGTGCCATGGGCGGGACATCTCGGCATTATCAATTGGCAATTAACAATTGTCAACTAGCTTTAAATTAAAAAAGCCCATCACCTCAAAGAGATAATGGGCTTTCTTATTTTAAACAGCAGCTGTTTAGTTCATATGCTGCTCGATCTTCTGCTGGAGAGCAGCTTTTGTAGTTGTGCCTACGTGGCGATCAACAATTTCACCGTCTTTGAAGATGAGAATTGTAGGAATTGAACGGATAGCATAACGCTCACTTACCGCACTGTTTTCATCAACGTTGAGTTTCCCAACCTTAACCTTATCGCCGTACTCACCAGCGAGTTCTTCGATGATAGGAGTAATCATGCGGCAAGGGCCACACCATTCTGCCCAAAAGTCAACGACGCTTACGCCGCCTGATGTTATTGCTTCTGCTTCGAAGTTGCCGTCAGTGAATTCAAATGCCATTATAGTCTGTTTTTTTAGTGACTCAGATCGATAAACGCCGCTAGAACCCTAGAGGTTGTAGTAACGAATTAATTTTTTGGTGCCTGTGCAGTTAACAAAGGTTTAATTGCTTGGATCGGAGTCTTGTTAGAAAATGGAGTCGCTCCAGATCCTCCAGCCTGACTGACGATCAAGGAATTATCTCTAGGAAGTTTGCCAGAGATAAAACTGTAGTCACCAGTTCGTGGAATACGGAAGACAGGTAATACAACCTGCGACTCACGCAAAGCGATCAGCTCGTTTTTAACATTCCCTCCATCAACAACGGCAATAGCCACTCTTACTCCTAGGGTATCCATGCCGTTGACAGCCTCTTGAACTTCGGCAAGACGCTCAGCACCAGTGGATGGTGCCCATAAGAATATGGCTGAGGTAGAATCTTTTTGTGGAGTCAAGTAGGCCTTTATATCGTGCACACCCACTGTTTCCCATTCGCGTCCTTTTGCACGAGCAAGCAGTTCTTTTTCTTCAGAAGTTAGTTTGCTTCCAACGGCTTGGTCTTTAACGCTTTGTGGGTCAACCTTGGCAGTTTCAATTGTCGGATCATCACCACAGCCAACAAGCACAAGCAAAACTGCGTTAAATACTCCAATAACCAATGGCCGAATCCAACTCCTATACCTTAAAGTTTTTAGTGCGTTCGACGCTCGGATGGGTGTTTGTTGCTGCATGTTTTGTGGTGTTGCGATATGGCCTTTCGGCTGAAATAATAGAAAGAATTTACAGTCGAGGACTGTTTCTAAAAATTCGAAAAGTACTGGATGTAGGCTTTGCCTGGTGGCCTTTTCCTGCATCAGCTCTTGTGTTTACGGTTGCATTGCTGTTCTGGATTCGTTCCGTTTACAAATGGACACGTAATGTAAATCTAGGACCCAAGTTCCAAGCCAGTCTTACGCAGTCAGGAGATTCGATGTCATCATCAACTTTTGAAGGCTCTACGCTTAGTTTTATGCCGTCAAGCCTTCTAGAGTCTGTACGCATTCGATCTGGTTTTACCAGAATGCTGGCTGGTATACTTGCCTTGTTGCGAGGGGCTTCTATGGTTGTGATAGCCTTTCTTCTTTTATGGGGCTTTAATTATGGTCGGGTGTCTTTACCTGATCAGCTAGGACTCGATTCTTCATCGCTCAATACAGAAGAACTTTGGGAAGAACTTCGGCTCACGACAAAATTCGTGAGCATTCTGCGTACGCAGCTTCCTTTGAGTAATCAGAGCGATTACAAGAGCCTTCCGTTAGATCAAAATACGCAAGCAAGAATCAGGGCTACTGTCACCAAGCAGCTTGAAAATATTGGATATCCAACAGATGGTTTGGTGCGTATTCGGACGGTCTGGCCTGGTATGTTGTTACGGTTCAACACGTCTGGCATTTATTTCCCACTCACTGGTGAAGGACATGTAGATGAAGGTCTGCACACGTTACAAGTGCCTTATGTAATGGCACATGAAATGGTACATGGATATGGCATCACTGATGAAGGTTCTTGCAACTTCATCGCTTGGTTGGCCTGCACGCGAGCTGACAATATGTATATCCGTTATTCCGGGCATTTGATGTACTTCCGATACTTAGGATCAGCGGTGCGTAGAAGAGATCCGGAAGGTTATTTAGCCTTTCGGCAAAACCTCCCACCTGGTGTATTAGCAGACTTGAACAGTATCAATGCAAACCTTGATAAATTTGATGAAATTGTACCTGAGCTTCGCGATTTAGTCTATGACAATTACTTGAAAAGCCAAGGTATCTCTGATGGAATGGCGAGCTACAGTAGGGTTATAGACCTAGTTGCTGCTTGGCAGAGCGAGCGGCTTGTGTTCCAGGGAGGGCAGAAAGCAATTGATCAAGGGCAGTTGTGAGAGCAACTAATGCTTCCTCAATTTTCCAAGCGTCTCGGTTTCGGGGCTCCACATAATTACTGATTGCTCGCAGCTGAACGAAAGGTATGTTTTGCCGTAAGGCGACTAAAGTAGCAGCAGCACCTTCCATACTTTCGACTTGAGCATCACAGCTTCGCTTAAAGGTCTCAATAGAGGCTTCAGTTCCGTGGACTGTCGAAACAGTCACACCAGTTACCTGTTTGGCGAAAGCTTGACCTGAAGGAACGTGCAACTTACCGTCAGAAAAAGGACCGCCATCCTTGTCAACTAGTCCCAACGCATAAACGGAAGTGAATTGACCGTCTTTCTCTTCAACACCGAGATTTCCAAATTCTTCACGTATTACATGAACGACTTCTCCAAGTTCGAGGTTAAGGTCCAAAGCACCTGCAAGTCCAATGTTGAGAAGTAAATCAGGTTTTCTTTGACACAACTTTTCAGTAAGCGTGATGCCTGTAGCTACCGGTCCTACTCCGGTGACTAGGTAATCGAGCGTCATTGTTGAGCCATACTGGCCTGTAGGCCAAAGATCTGAAATCGCCTTTAATTCAAAAGGAGTAGCCCCTGTGATGAGTATATACATTGGACGCAAGTTTGTAATAGAGTGTGAAGGGAAGAAATTAAATTTTGTTTCGAGCTAGAATTTTGTTTATTCGGGCTCCGCAATAGAAAAACCGAAAATCGGTTGTATTTCTACCGTATTTGGCTTAAGCTAGAAGGACATGAGTAAGGATAATCGTTACACACAAGAGGAGTTAGACAACTTTCGCGTTTTTGTAGACAAAAAGCTCGCGCGTGCTCGAGAAGACTTCGAGTATATGCAGAAGCAGATCAACGACATGGGTATGAATTCTGATGGAGATCATTCGTCAGATTACATTGATGGGTCAGCTGCTCACATGGACATACAGCGTATGAATGAAATGGCTAAGCGCCATTTAATGACCATCGAAGAACTAGAAGAAGCGAAGGTTCGTATCCGCCAAGGAACTTATGGTATCTGCTCTGTTTCGGGCGAGAAAATCGATCCAAAGCGCTTGAGACTGGTCCCAGGAGCAAAGCGCTCTGTCGAAGGACAGCGCCTTTTCAATCTAGGTAAAGCAAAAGACAAAGACCTCACGGCGATGTAGGGAATCTGCCCTTCAAGGCTTCGAAATTATTGAGGACGTTACGAATTATCAGGAAACTGATTGCGGTATCTCGCAATGCTCCACCAGCTTCCAGTAGTCTGGTCTATCAGAGGCTACTTTATGTATAAATGCATCTTTCACGTCTCCATGCCTAATGGAGAATGCACCTGGCATTTGGAACCCATCTCCTAATTGTTGGTATCCAACCCAGTGTCCTTCTATCACCCCTGCTTCAAATCCTCTGATCCAAGATTGTAACCCAAAGAGTTGGTGAAAATTACCTTTTAGTAGTCCGAAAGCTTTGTAAAACGCACAGCTCGGATCACTTACATGTCGCAGGCCTAGAAGGTCGTATTTTTCAAGATACTTGTTTGCAACGTCGTAATCGGTCATGTGAACGAGTACAACTTCAACTCCTTTCTTTTGAAAGTCTTCACGTTGCTTGGACACATCGCCGAGGGCTTCTCTACAAAAGGTGCATCCGAAATGCCTAAGAAAAATCAGTAGAACAGGTTGCTCCATAGATAAACTGGCGACAGATTCCCCGTCATTGGTCAGCATATTTTGAAGAGCTATTGATCTAGACATGTCGTCTTGTATTGAGATTTGGATGCTCTAACAAGAAAAAGGGCTTACAGTTTTCACTGTAAGCCCTTTTAGAAGAAATTACCTAGAACGCTTAAGCAGTCATTTTTTGGTATGTACCTATGACTTCCCTTACGTGACCAGCTGAGTTCTTAAGCAAAGCTTGCTCGTCTGCTGTAAGGTCAAGTTCGATGATGCGAGAAATTCCATTCTCTCCAAGCTGTACTGGAACACCTAGGTAGATATCATCAAGGCCATATTCTCCAGTGAGGTAAGCGCAACAAGGGAAGATGCGGTTTTCATTCTTTACAATTGACTCAACCATTTGTGCCGCAGCAGCTCCTGGAGCGTACCATGCTGATGTACCCATCAGGCCAACGAGCTCTCCACCACCTTTCTTGGTGCGTTGAACAATAGCATCAAGTTTTGCTGAGTCGATAAGCTCAGTAACTGGAATACCTGCAACTGTTGTGTAACGTGGTAATGGAACCATTGTGTCTCCATGCCCCCCCATAAGTACAGCTTGAATATCCTTCGGGCTGACATTAAGTTCGGTAGCTAAAAAGGCACGATAGCGAGCGGTATCAAGGATACCCGCCATTCCGAAAACGCGTGAAGAGTCAAGTCCACTGCCTTTAAATGCAGCATAAGTCATCACATCGAGTGGGTTGCTCACAACAATGATGATTGGATTTGGAGAATGCTCAAGGATTGAGCTAGTCACCATATTCACAATCTTAGCATTAGTACTGATGAGGTCATCGCGACTCATACCAGGCTTTCTTGGAATTCCTGCAGTGATTACAACAATGTCAGAATTTGCAGTGTCCGCATAATCGGCAGTTCCTTTTAGGCGGGTAGAGTAGTAGTCGATAGGTGCTTGTTGCCAACTATCAAGTGCTTTTCCTTTCGCCAGGTCGCCTTTGATATCAAGAAGTACTACTTCGTTTACGATGTCTTTGTGGGCGAGCACGTTTGCGCAAGTTGCTCCTACGTTTCCGGCTCCTACGACTGTTATCTTAGCCATGGTCTTGAATTTGTATTTTGTTTTGTGCTGCAAAGGTAAAAAAGCATTCCAGCCTTGACGGATAGATTGCTAACTCTCCACTTCTCACATCTTTTTAGATGAATAAAGCCTTTATTTGTCGTAATTAAGATGAAATTCATGATCCGACTAACGTTTTTGCTTGTTCTCACAAGCCTACTCAGCTTACAAGTCTTTGCTCAAATTGCTCATGACAGAGGTGTTTGTGGAACACACGAAATTGACATTGAACGCACGAAAGCGAATATTGCTTACGCGAAAGCCAACCCTCTGCAAAGTAGGATGACAACGTATATCCCTATTCGTTTTCACCTGTTTGGTGAGACCGATGGTTCGAATGCGGTATCACCGAACAATCTGCTTGACATGATTGCTTCAATCAATGTTGACTTCGCTCCACATAACTTCCAATTTTTTCTCGCAGACGATGATGGTGAGGTGTGGGATTACACTTTTAATGATGACATCTTCGCAGACCATGCAAGTTTTCAGCCTTTCCTCAGAAATGCAAAGGCTAGTAATGCAATTACAGTGTACGTTCCCAATACCGCAACACCTCCAGGCAGCAATGGTCTTGGGGTTACACTAGGTTATTACAGTCCATCAAACGACTACCTTGTTTTCAAGAAGTCAGAAGTGAATAGCAACTCATCAACTGCATCGCATGAGATCGGTCACTACCTAAGTCTTCCTCACCCATTTAGAGGCTGGGATTGTACTTCTTGGTCAGGAACAACTAACGATAACAACTTCACCACAAGCCCTGTGACGATTACTTCAGCAAATTTTTGCTCAAACAATGCTATTCCAATCGAGCTTGTTTCACGCGGATCTGATGGTAACTGTGCCACAGCAGGTGACTTATTCTGCGACACGCCAGCCGATTATAACCTTGGTTTTGGATGGAGCGGTTGCAACTATACAGGAGGTGTCCAAGATGCTACAGGCACTCCGTTAGAGCCTATGGAAAATAACTTCATGGGGTATTTTCTAGATTGCTCTCCCTATGAGTTTACTCCAGAGCAGGTAGCTGCAATGAACGCTGATTATTCATCAGCAGGTCGTTCATTCCTTCGTTCGCTTACGCCTACTTCAACTGCAGAAGTAACCGAGGCAGTAGATGTTGTGTCACCTGCGGACGGTGCGTCAACCTTTTACAGCGACAGAGCAACCATCGATTGGGAGCCAGTTCCAAATGCAAAGTACTATTACGTTGAAGTTGGAGAACGTCGTTCTCTCCAGAACAATAGCCTTATTTACAGTGAGATAGTTAGTTCTACCAACGCAGTGATTGAAGGTCTAGAGGGAGGTACTCGTTACTATTATCGTATTCGTCCATTCTCACAAACTTCATACGGTGATTACGGGACAATTATGTCTTTCACAACAGGATCCGTTAGTGGGCTTTCGGCTCAACCAGAGGCAGTAGCGGCAATGACGATCTTCCCTAATCCTTCTCAAGCTGGTGGAGCGAGTACACTTAAAATAGACGCGGCAGAGAGTGGTGAGATTACGATTGCAATTTCTGATCTGACAGGAAGAGTTATCGCGACCTCAAAAGAGAGAGTGATTAACGGAGATAATACCATTGACATGAGTAATGTTATCCCAACCGTAAAAGGAGCGTACACGCTTACTGTTAGCAATGCAAGAGGAGTTTCTTCTCAAAAGTTCTCAGTCCTCTAGAAATTGAAAGCTAAAAGAGCCGATGTTGCTCTTTTTGAATTCTTAAAGCCCAATTGCGTTCATACCGCAGTTGGGCTTTGATGTTTCTAAGGGACAATTTGTGTTTTTTAGTTAATGATTTGTAGAGAGAGTTGTAGTTTGGAGCTATGATGCGTGCACTTCTATTTGGGATTATTTTCTTTTGCTTCTTATCTGCGACAACTGCTCAAACGTTAGATCCGTGTGGCACCATTCCACACAGGAGTGAGTGGCTAGCAAATTTTCAGAAAGATGGAATTGATCTATCTCAACGCCCAGTTGATTTTAGAATAGCTTTAAATGCGCATCAGGTCGGAAATGATCAGGGATCGGTTTTCAAGTACAGCCTAGTCTTAGAGACACTTGCCGCGCTTGAACGAGATTTTGACAGTACGGGAATGGGCTTCGTGGTTAATCTGCCCTTCGACACCCTCCGGTCTACTTTTTACAATTCCCACGATAATGTATTGGATGGGGCAGATATGATGTTTGCTAACAACAAACCTGATGCACTTAATATCTACTACGTATCAAATCCGGCTGGCAATTGTGGATATAACCTTCCCTACGCTGGGATCGCCATGGCAAACCAATGTTCAGGGTTTGGAGAAAAAACAATCTCACACGAAGTTGGACATGCGTTCTCTTTACCTCACCCTTTTCTCGGGTGGGAAGGCGGCCAAACAGACGATGGTTCGGTGCCACCAGATTATAATTCGCCGGCACCGAGAACAGTTACCTACGATTACACCTACTTTCAATCCACCTTGGTCAGAGATACTCTAATAATAGATACGGCACTTGTAGAGCTTGTCGCTCGGACTAACTGCTATGAAGCAGCCGATGGATTCTGTGACACACCAGCAGACTATATTGCCAATCGTTGGACTTGTAGCACTGGGAATCAATCAGGACTATCACAGACAGATCCAGATGGAGAGGTGTTTAAGAGTGATGGAACACTCATTATGAATTACTCAGATGACGTTTGCCAATCACGTTTTAGCGACGAACAAAAAGCAGCAATGCAAGCATTTGCTCAATCCGAACGATCTAGCTGGGTTCGTACAACTTTTGATACAAACCTTGTGAGAGGAGTTTCAGAAGTAATCGTTGATGCTGACGGATTTGCACTGAGCTCAAATGAGTTGACATTTACATCAGTCACAAATGCTACGCACTACTACGTCGAGGTTTCTGATCGTCGTTCATTTTCCAACCTCTTGGTAGATACTGTAGTTACCTCTCCAGTTGTACCATTGCCTTCAAGTGTATTTGAGCAAGGAGAGGAATACAACTTCCGCGTATATGCTTTTAATGATCATAGCTTTTTAGCAGGATCTAGTCCTGTAATGCAGTTCAGCGTCCCTGCAGGCATCACAAATACGACTTCAGCGGCGATCTCAACAATTTCTATTTCACCAAATCCAGTGGTGAGTGGATCTTTTGTTGAGCTTCCGTTTAGAAAAGATATCGACCGTCTGCAATGGTATGATGCGAGAGGAGCGCTTGTTGCAGAACGGCCTTCGACGAATCTTACAAGCACTGAGGTGCCAGCTCACTTCGTAAGTGGAGTATACAATTTGATGCTTCTAAGTAAAGACGGCGATCGCTATGTAGCAAGAGTACAGGTAATTCGATAACCTGATTTAGAATTGCTACTCTGACAGGAGTTCGTCAATCGCACTTTCTGTAGTTCGAAGCTTTTCCTTACACCACTCGAGCAATTCCTTGGCCCGAGCGACCTTTTGCGTTAAAGAATCAATCTCAACGCTTGGTTGCTGCAAAGAAGATAAAAGTTCCTCCAATTCAGCTTGTGCTGCAGCATAATCCTTAGGTGCGCTCATAGTACTTTACTGTTGATCGATTCATCGCCAAAACTAGTGTTAATCTCGTCGCCGACGGAAACTTGATCAGAGGAAGTTAAGATTTGTCCTCCCTTCGTCGTCAAGGAAAATCCGCGCGCAAAAACCCTTTTGGGGTCAAGAGCAGCTAGTTCTCTAGCTTGACCATTGAGTAGCTGTTTGGAAGAAGCAAGATGCTGCGAAACCCGATTCATCAGACTTTTATTTGCCAGCTCAATTTGGTTTTTTTGATTCAGAAGTTCAGCTCGACCTAACTGATCAAATCGATTAGCCATGGTCAAGAGCATTCGATCTTCAGCGACAACATGCTGTTGGGCTAATCGACCAACTTTTACGGCGAGATCAAGTTGAGTCGTTTCAAAAATGGCATTGTGATCTATTAAGGCCGATGCGAGTGCTGTTGGTGTTTTTAAGCTTCGATGCGCGACAAGGTCTGGTAAAGTTTCATCTATCTCATGACCGATGCCCACGAATATCGGCAGAGGGCAATTTGCGATAGCTCGCCCTATTTCGATTCTATCAAAGCTAGCGAGGTCAAGTTTTGAACCTCCTCCTCTAAGAATAACTACAACGTCGTACCAGCTCGCATTGAGAGACACTTTTTGAAGCCCATCAATTAGCGTTTCCTCCACATTGACTCCTTGCACGGCGATATCAAATAAGCTTTCGCTAAAACGGTAACCGTATGGATTGCTTTTTAATTGTTGCTTAAAGTCTGCATAACCAGCAGCAGCACTGGAGGTAAGGACTGCTATGCGCTGAAGGACTGGTTTTAGCGTAAGCTTAGACTGTAAAGCCTGCTCCCCAGAATTCGCTAATTCCTGAAGAATCTCCATCCGTTTTAGCGCAAGCTGACCAATCGTAAAACTTGGATCCCAGTCGACGACATTCAACTTTAGACCATAAATTTCATGAAAGTCTACTTCTACCTGAAGGCAGACTTCTTGACCAGCAACGAGAACATCTTCAGCAGTTTTTCCTCGGGCTTTTATGACTTTATTGAATGTTCTTCCCCACACCGAAGCTTGTGCCTTGGCGATTGGGTTCTGATCATTTCCTTTTTGGACTAGTTCGAGGTATCGATTCCCTCTTCGCTCATTTACTTGTGAGAGTTCAGTCCTTATCCAAATAGGTTGCTGAAAATTAAGAGCGAGTGCTCTTCTGACCCTAAGGAGTACGCTATGAAGGTCTATAATATCCATGAGGTCAGATAGGTATCAGCAATTGTGAAACACGACTAAAAATGCAAGATGGCTTCTAAGAATGTAAAAGAGGTTCACATGTGCTTTTTTTCTATGTTTTGGCATGGAATTAGCAAAA
>CALDTK010000293.1 GCA_937924035.1 uncultured Saprospiraceae bacterium
CTCGTCGCAAACCAACTACGGTTATACCAATCCGTTATGCCACTTTTCACTGCATAGCTTGCATACAGCGGGTCCGTGCCTACAGCATCTACACTCACTACTTTGTTTGGATAGGTATCATCACTGCGGTCGCCTCCGATCGTGCCATAGGTGCCGTGACAACCGGCGCAATTGTCTTCAAAAACAAGTTTGCCTGCTTTCGCCAAAACTGGATCTACGGCACCTGAATACTTCGGCGGTTCGAGCGCGCGCAACCAAGCGAGCACATCGACAAAAGCATTCTGCGCTTGACGGGCTTGGGCACTATCAGGAATACCCAGCACACTCGCTTGAAAGAGCAGCTTGGTCATGTCGCCACGACCTACAGCGGTGTAATAAAGTGAATGCTTCTTGGCCACATTCCAAAGGGGTGGCGTATCGCTGGCGATGTTATAGTCTTCGATATCGTATGCTGGCTCAGCGACGTACTCCAAGGTCTGCGGATCGCGATACCGCATGATCGTTTCTGCAATCCGAGCAGCAGGATTGACGCCTGGATTATTGGTTTGTGTACCCTCCGCCATTGCACGGAAATAGCGCCCAAAGTCCTCATACTGTACATACTCAGGATCATCATCCTTATACATGGTCTTCATGCGTACGTTGAGCAGTTTTGCCGGAAGGCTCAAATTTCCTCTATAGTCACTCAATGAATTACCAATGCCTAAAATCGTATCGCCTGCAACCGCACCTGCATGACAGGTAAAGCAAGTTCCATTGGTCACCTCTACCCTATTGGCAGTTTCGAAAAAGGCGATGCCATGGGGCGTGAGTATGCGAGAATTCTTGTAAAACTTGACCGAGTCTCTTTCAATCGCTGGACGTAGAATATCAGCAGGCAAGCCCGTTCCGAGATAGGCCCCTTGCTTCATGTATTCAAATCCACGCACTGCATTACCCGAAACCAATTGCGGCTCTGCTTCGATTGTTTTCGTTTTCCAACCCACGTTACGCACCTGTGTCATGGATACGTTGGTGGTTTTGGCGCAAGCAAACAGAAGTAACGGAAGACCGAGAGCCAACCAGAGTGTACGCGAAGCGAGAAGTGATTTAAAGGCGAGCATGGGAGGATATAACACAGGGCGAGTCTAGATGTTGTTGACCTGCGAATTGGCAATTCGCAGGACCAACCTACCTTCCCAACGTGATTCAAATCTGCTCCCCCACCCACCCAGAATTCACCAAACTCATCGCCAAGCTCGACGCATTTCTCGCCGTGACCGATGGTGATGAGCATGGCTTCTATGACCAGTTTAATAGTCCGAGCACGTTGGACTTGGCAGTAATCTTAACGCTAGGTGGGGCTGGGTTAGGCTGCGGAGGCTATCGTATTAAATCGAAGAACGCCGTAGAAGTGAAGCGAATGTTTGTTGAAGAGAAATACAGAAATGCAGGAGTAGCAACCGAGATTCTAAAATCACTGGAAGATGATGCCAAACACAATGGCTTTAAACGAGTAGTTCTTGAAACAGGAAAACGCCAAGTCGCCGCCATCAAATTCTACGAACGGTCTGGATATACACGCATTCCCAACTACCCTCCGTATGAAGAGATGGAAAATAGTGTATGCTTTGAAAAGTGGCTGTAATCCAATGCTGTTAATCCTGTCATCCTCAAGAGCCCACACATCGGTTTGATGTCCGGAAGGAAAGCTGGCTCTAATAACTAGAAGTATTCAAAAATTTCACTTAGTTATTTTTTGATAGCACCTTGCTTAATTCTTCAAGACTTTGACCTTTGGTTTCCGGCATCATGAATATCACGAAGAGTAATTGAAACACCATCATGATGGCAAAACACATGAAGACCGCTCCCGCTCCTATCGTCGAAAATAGAACCGGAACAAGAGAAGGTACAATTGCGGCAAGCACCCAATGCACTGAAGAACCAAACGACTGCCCTGAACTCCTCAGGTGATTCGGGAATATCTCAGAAATAAAGACCCATATCACCGTTCCTTGACCAATTGCATGGGAGGCAATGAAGAGAAACAATAACAACGGCACTGCATTGCCCTGCCACTCCATAAAGAAGGCAGCAGAAACGAGGGACAAAGAAATGATATAACCAAATGAGCCGATATACATCAAGGTCTTACGCCCAAGCTTGTCAATGAGCGATATCCCGATGAAGGTAAATACCATGTTCGTTACACCTATACCAATGCTGCTCAATAACGCCGCACTTTCTCCCAGTCCCGCTTCTCCAAAAATTCTAGGCGCGAAATACAATAGCGCGTTGATTCCAGATAGCTGATTAAAGAAAGCTATGAGAAAGGCAAGTATCAATGGGAACCTGTACTTCTTCATAAAAATACTTTCGCCAGAGGAAGCAGTTTCCATCTCACTCTTGATGCTAGCTACAAGGCTATTAGAATCTTGATCGGGACTAATAAGTTTGAGAACATCCACAGCTTCTTCATCTCTAGCCTTCGTAAGCAGCCAGCGAGGGCTCCTTGGCACCGTGAGCACAGAAAGTGTGTATATAATCGCAGGAACAGCTTCTACGCCGACCATCCAACGCCACGAGTCTCCCCCCATGTTGCTGAGCAGGTAATTCGAGAAAAACGCAATCAAAATGCCCAGCACAATATTAAATTGGTACAATCCGACCAACTTGCCACGGTTCTCAGCAGGAGATATTTCCGAGATATAGGCTGGTGCAGCCACTGTGGATGCACCAACACCGAGTCCGCCAATGAACCTAAAGAGCGCAAACACTTCCGGGCTGTTTGCAAATGCAGACCCAAGTGCCGAAACGGTGTACAAGACACCGATCCATAGCAGCGTGTTTTTCCTACCTATCTTATCGGTTGGAATACCCCCTAGTAGAGCTCCAATTACAGTGCCCCAAAGCGCCGATCCAATTACTACTGTACCATGAAATACATCAGATGACGACCACAATTTTTGCAGGCTTTCCTCGGCGCCAGAAATTACTACAGTGTCAAATCCAAACAGAAAGCCCGCGAGAGCTGCTGTAATTGACCATCTCCAGATACTACTCTTCATATTCGTTTGGTAAAATGCAAGCTCGAAAAAAAAGAAAGACTCGTCAAAGACTTTCAATTGCTTTTAAAATCACCTCAATAAAGCGAGCTTGAAAAGAAAAGCGTCTTAATCAGCAATAGACCTGCATATTACGATACAATACGATAAGAGTGGAATGCGAGTAATCCCCTGAATGAACAGAGATCTAAGGTTCCCGTTCAAGCTGTGTTTTGGCGAAAGCTCAACGCATCTTTCTTATCAAGCCCTCCTGCGCAACGCTACACACCAATCGTCCTTTCCGATCAAAAATGCTTGCACGTGTAAAGCCTCGGCCAACACCTGCTCGTGGTGAATCAATCGAAAAGAGCAACCACTCATCTACACGTATGTCGTCTTCATGAAACCACATCGCGTGGTCCAAACTTGTAAGCATAAGCTTTGGGAAGCTGACCTCTTTTAAATGCGGAACCACTGCCGTTGTAAGTAGATGATAGTCGCTCGCATAGGCAAGTACTGCTTGGTGCATGCGCGAATCATTTGGCATATCACCAGCCACGCGCACCCAGAGCCTGAATTGTGGCGGATAATTTTCAGGTTGTAGTAAATTGAAATCATCTACTGGCCGCACCTCTATAGGCAGTTTTCTTGCCAGTCGTTGGTAAAGTCCAGGAGCAATATCCTTGTAGCGTTCTGCTAGCTGAATCGTCGTTTTCAAGGATTCCGGATCAGGCACATCTGGCTTATCCAATTGATGCTCGATCCCATCCTCTTTGATGTGATAACTCGTCGCAGAGTTAAAGATTGCCTCGCCTTTTTGAATCGCCACACAGCGCCGTGTGGTAAAGCTTCTTCCATCTCGAATCTTGTCGACATCGTAAACAATTGGCTTAGAGATGTCGCCTCCGAGAATGAAGTAGCCATGCAAGGAATGCACCTGTCGATCATCAGGGACGGTGAGCGATGAGGCAAGTAAAGCTTGCGCCAAAACCTGTCCGCCGAACACTCTACCCCACGGTGTTGGGTGACTCATGCCACGGAAAAGTCGGTTTTCAAGCTGTTCGAGATTTAGTACTTCGAGTAGGTCTGGTAAAGTCACGGGGTGAAGGTAGTACCTTGGAGTATCGCACCATAACTATGTTTACGGCGTTAGTACTTAGCACACCTTTCCACTCAATGACCTTTAAGCGGCTTACATACTTCTTCTCCTTAACGTTTGCAGGGCTGTTCCTTCTTGGATCATCTCTTCCCTACGAAAAAGAGTGGACGCTCAAGCGTAAAGGCAGTGAAATGTGGGTGTATACTCGCGACCGGGCTGGTTCGGACATAAAGGAAGTGCGGCTCATTATGCACGTCGATGCAGACATTCACACCATCAACAGCGTGCTCAACGATGCCACCCGCCAAACTGAGTGGGTATATCGTTGCGAGGATGCGAAAGATTTAGGTGGCCATATCGATACGGGCTGGTACTATTACTCCCGCATCTCCATGCCTTGGCCTATGGACGACCGCGACCTCGTTGCAAAAGTCGTTGGAGAACAAGTCGACGGCATCTACACCAGCAAGAGTATTGCAGCACCTGACTATCGCCCTGAAGTAGAAGGATGTGTCCGACTAACAGACTTCGACGTTTCTACTACCTACGAAGTATTGCCTTCGGGTGAGACGAAAATGACTTATGACCTACACAGTGAGCCAGGCGGCGCTGTTCCGTCATGGCTCGTAAATATGTTCGTCGACAAAGGCCCCGTTGAAACGATGACCAAGTTGCGCAACTTGGTTGAGAAGAAGTAGGGTCTATCTCGTGTTGTTCAGCTTTAGCAGCCCTGATCTAAAGATTCGTCAAAACATCACGTACTTTCAGCGGTGGAATTCAAGACCTTACCGCATGATCAGATCACTGCTCTTCTACACACTTATACTCGTTTCCTTTTGCCTCCAAGCGCAAACAGACTCGCTCACAAACGAGCTGTTTCTATTACCTGATCTCATCTTCGAATCAAGTCGAGAACTCCCTGGAGGAAGATCATTTGCATTAAAGGTTCGCCAACCTATTGATCACAAGGACCCGAGCAAGGGATTCTTTTACCAGAAGGCTTACCTCTATCACAAAGGCTTTGATCGCCCTACTGTAATGGTCACCGAAGGCTACAACCTTCGACGCCATCGCACTTACGAAACAACCAAGCTCGTCAATGGAAATCAGATTCAAGTAGAACATCGCTTCTTTGGCAAGAGCATACCCGACAGTCTGGATTATAGTTACCTCAATTTAGAACAAGCAACGGCCGACTACCACCACATCCGCCAACTGTTCGACAAGCTCTACACCGGTAAGTGGTTAAGCACAGGTATCAGTAAGGGTGGAGCAACGACGATTATGTATCGCTACTTCTACCCTCACGATATCGATGTTGGTGTGCCAGTTGTTGCTCCCATCAACGACGAACTGGAAGAAGACCGGATCTACGAGTTCCTTGATGAAGTTGGAACTGCCGATTGCAGAGCAAAAATCTTAGAGATCCAAAAAGCCATCCTGTCTCGCCGAGACGAAGTGGTACCACTCATCAAGTATTTCGCGAAAGGGGCTGGTGCAGAATTCAGCTATCTCGAATACGAGCAGGCCTTCGAATTTGCGGTATTGGAATATCCATTCTCGTTCTGGCAGTGGGGATCAGATTGTGACAAAATCCCTGCAGTAGATTCTCCAACAGACACACTTCTCGAACATTTTCTAGCCGTCTCTGACATCACCTTCTTTTCCGATGGTGCGATGAAAGCTTATGCTTCGCACTATTTCCAATCGGCTCAGGAATTCGGCTACTATGGCTACGAAACCGATGAGCTCAAAGGTTTTCTCAAAACTTTCACTCCCGGTACTCGACCTAGCGCATTGTTCCCTCCCAATAAGCAAGAAGTGCCTTTTAAAGGAGAGCTGCTAAAGGACGTAAACAAGTGGCTTAAGAAAGATGCGAGTCAAATGATCTACATCTACGGCGCCAACGATACGTGGTCAGCCTCGGCCGTCAAGCCGCGCAAAAACATAGATTCTGAATGGTTTTTCCTGGAAGGGAAATCGCATGGCGATGCGCGGATTAAGAATTTGACGGATACAGAGCGGACAAGGTTAGTTGCTGCAATGGAGCGTTGGCTAGGGGAGGAGATTGAGTAATTGCCAACTGACAATTACCAATTGATAATTATTCAACACAACCCTAAGCCGATATCTACGTTTCCTAGCGTATGTCAGCAATGCAAAGCAATTCCTCCCTTCGAATAGGTGTCGTTTGTTATCCAACCTATGGCGGATCGGGAGTTGTTGCTACCGAGCTAGGCTTGGGCATGGCTCGCCATGGCCATGAAGTTCACTTCATCAGCTACCGTCAGCCTGCTCGCTATAAAGGCTACAAGGCCAATGTGTATTACCACGAGGTAAGCAATGCAGACTACCCGCTTTTCGAATTTACCCCCTACGATACCGCACTTGCGTCAAAACTAGTGGAGGTAGTTCAGCGTGAAAACTTGGACCTATTGCACGTCCACTACGCCATTCCTCACGCGACCGTCGCTTTCATGGCTCGTGAAATTTTGAAAGTGCGAGGCCTGAATATTCCTTTTGTTACTACCCTACACGGCACGGACATTACCCTCGTAGGTCAGAGCCCAAACTTTTCTCCAGTAGTAGAATTTGGTATCAATTCCTCTGACGGAGTCACAGCTGTAAGTAAAAGCCTCAAACGTGATACCCTGAGTAATTTTAATATTACCACTCAGATAGACGTCGTCCCCAACTTCATCGATTTAGAGCGCTTTAAAAAGATAGACAAAGAACATTTTAAACTAGCGATCGCCCCAGGTGGTGAGCGCATCTTAACGCACGTGTCCAATTTCCGAGCAGTCAAGCGCGTGGAAGATGTTGTACGCATTTATAGCAAAATCTGTAAGCACTTCCCCAGCAAGTTGCTGCTCATCGGCGATGGACCAGAGCGCTATCGCGTAGAAGAACTCTCAAAAGAACTGAAGCTCTGTGATGATGTACTCTTCCTCGGAAAACAGGATGCAATTGAAGAGCTTTTGGCGATCAGCGATGTGTTCCTCATGCCAAGTGAATCCGAGAGTTTCGGTCTTGCTGCATTAGAGGCCATGGCCTGTCAGGTACCTGTCGTTAGCTCGAATGCTGGTGGATTGCCTGAAGTCAACATTCACGGCGAGACAGGCTTCCTTTCAGAAATTGGAGACATCGACGACATGGCGGCAAACACGCTTAAGATCATCAGCGATGACAAAATCTTAGCAGGCTTCCGCGAACGCGCCTACGCGCAAGCTCAACGGTTTGACATAGAAGTTGTACTACCAGCCTACGAGGCCGTGTATCGGAAGGTGTTGGCGGCAAGTCAAATACTCGCATAGCTCGTATTTGGGGTTCGAGGATCAGCAAACTCGGGTCGTGCTTCGCACTCCACCAAGTTTGGTTCAAGGTTCAGCACGACATACCCGCCGAACCTTGAACCACTTTTTGTGAGCAACGCGAACAAATAGTGCAGAACCTTGCACCAACCAACATTTCTAAAGGTTTGAACCTATAGAAGCCCCAACCAAGCCTTAGCCCTCAGCACGCGATCCACACTGCGGTACACCTGCGTCTTGTACGCTGGATCCTTCGCCATTTCGTCTAAGATCATACGCATGGTGAGTCGCTCATCCACAGGCATAAGGATCACATCTGCGCCTGCCTTACTTGCCATAAGCGGTGCCTGCTCTCCATACTTAGATGCGGCAGCCATCATGTTGATGGCATCGGTTACGACAATCCCTTCGTAGCCAAGCTTTTCTCGAACGAGATCATGGGTCACTCTCCGGCTCAAACTTGCAGGGAGCCCTTTTGTATCGTACTCGTTATTCTTGATCGTAATATGGCCTACCATAAGCGAGAGTGGGTCAGCTTCCGCCAAAACCTGCTCATATACACCGTATTCCTTCATCTCTCCATCAATGAAGACAGATCCTTTGTGGCTGTCACCTTCGACCAATCCATGTCCAGGAAAGTGCTTGATGCACGCTAATACGCCATCAGCCTGCGTCTCATTCACATACGTGATCGAACGCTTGGCTACAGTTGCTGCATCAAAGCCAAAACTGCGATTTTTAATAGCAGCGTTTTCTGTTCCTAAATCAAGTACAGGAGCATAATTCCAGTGGTAGCCTAAATCTGAAATGAGCGAATCGATCGTTTTCACCGCTACCTCTACGTCTCCATCGTTTCTCATGTCTGCTGCGGGCATTACAGCTGGTCCTCCAACGATACGTCGATACATAAGGCTTGGCTCTGCATCTATGGCAAACCAAAGGGGAAGAGGGGCAAACTGCTCACCAACTGCTTTACTCTCAGCCACCTGACTTCGATGATCTTCCAATTCATTGGCAAGGTAGATTGAGCCGCCTACTACACCTTCGCGAATAAGTGCAGCGATTTCTTCTTGCTCCTTCCCTAAACGACCACCCGTAGTCATGATCATCTGCGCTACCCGTTGAGAATCTGATAGCATTTCAAATGCTGCTGCAGCCTTACGCGCATAGATGGAAGTGTCGCTTACATACACTTGTTCAAGCAAGCGAGGAGGCACTACAACTTCTTCAATTGCTGATTTACTTGCATCTTGGGTATTGCACGAGGCAAAGAATACAAGTGCAGAAAAGAGGAGTAAGTGTTTCATGTGTCGAGAATCAGTGCGATGTAAACCTACGATATGAGATGATATTGGTATGAAGACGGATCAAACAGTCTAAAAATTGAGTCCTAATTTGATGCTGTGCAAAAGTCTGTATGAGTAGTTCAAATTCGTGGTTGATACCCCACGTCCCTAAACGCCAACTAGCCTTAATGTCAAGCGTTGATCTAACTACTTTGGTAGTTTGCGAAACCGAACCATAGCGCTTTAATTTGTAAGGCCCAAAAGCTGGGGCACAAAGTGCAACAATACCTAAACGTAGAAATCATATTATGGATATTATAGATCAAGAATTATTCGAAAAAGAAATTAAGCAATACTACGAAGCTGATAAAGGGAAGAGAATTGCGAATTATATTATTGACTATATCGTATATTTTTGCCTAGCAATGGGTTCAGCTATTGTTATTGCAGGGCTTATTTATTCCTTAGGTGGAGAAGAAGCACTCATATCGATAGATGATGAGTCACTTACTTTTAGATTTTACGACTATCTATTTACAGCCTTTATAATGTTGTTGTACTACACGACTATAGAGTATTTTACTAAAGGAAAATCTCTCGGAAAATACATCACCAAAACGAGAGCAGTACAAAGATCCGGAGATAATTTGACCTTTTCGATTGCCTTAAAAAGAAGCGCATGTCGACTTATCCCATTTAATGCCTTCAGCTTCTTAGGAGAAGTTAGTAATGGATGGCACGACTCTATACCTAACACAAAAGTTATAGATGAAAATCAACCCCTTCCTATATCTAGAGCCAAAACAGAAATAGCGGTAGGAGAATATGACTTTCTAAAGAAATCCGAAGAAGAATAAGAGAATGTCTTCTAAGGTGTAATTTTCTAAAAGGCCTGCTCTAAATCCTTTTGTAAATCTCGCACATCCTCTATCCCCATACTCATGCGGATGAGTTGATCAGAAATTCCTTCTGCTGTTCGACGCTCAGCACTGATAGAACGATGGCTCGTGAGGTAGGCGCTGCAAACGGTGGTATCTACTCCTCCGAGACTCATAGCGCTGGCTACCAGTTTTAGTTTTTGCTGAAAAGCGACCGGATCGATCCCATCCGCCAATTCAAAACTGAGCATGCCTCCAAATCCATGCATCTGTCGCTTGGCAAGTTCGTGCTGGGGGTGACTCGTCAGACCTGGATAGTTCACTTTCGCAACTTCTGCGCGTGTTTCCAACCATTCTGCCATAGCCTGCGCATTTTCTGTTTGCTGTCGAACGCGTAAGGCTAGCGTCTTGATAGAGCGCTCGAGTAATGCTGCTGTTTGCGCTTCACAACTTCCTCCAAAGTGTCTAGCTTTCGCCAAAACCTGCTCTATGTGTACGTCGGCTCCTAAGACGAGACCAGCAGTAATATCACTATGGCCTCCCAAATATTTGGTCGCACTGTGGATCACTAGGTCCACACCCAAAAGATGCGGCGTTTGATTGATCGGACTTGCAAAAGTATTGTCGATCATACTCACCGTTCCATGCTTGTGTGATAATGCGGCAACAGCTTCAATATCAACGAGATTGAGTAATGGATTACTCGGTGTTTCTAAGTAAACCACCTTGGTGTTTTGGCGAAAGCCTGCCTCAAAATCGAGCACTGACAACCCTGAAGTATAGCTCACTTCGATCCCCATCGTTTTGAGGTCATTTTCGGCAAGCGAGGTTGTGCCACCATACAAACCTTGCTGCATAAGCACGTGATCGCCTGGTTTGAGAAAGGCTAATAGCGCGGTCGATATTGCTGCCATTCCAGACCCAAAGAGCACACCTGCTTTGGCCCCTTCTAGGGAGGCGACTTTTGTTGCTACACGCTGCTGGTTTGGTGTGTTGAAGTAGCGCGGATAGTTTCGCTCATCACTGTGCAAGTAACCATAAGCCGTGCTTGTTTGGATCGGTGCTACGGTCCCTTGGGTGGGTACGTCTGTGTGGCTTCCTGCGTGAACGCAACGAGTGGCGAGGTGGTGGGGCATGGATGAGGATTTTATTAATTTTGTTGGGCTACGAACCACCGGTTCGCTGGGGAATTTAGAATAAGGCTGCTTTGCGCCTTGCTTTCGCAAGGCCTTACAGGGTGGGATGCTCGTGTCTCGACCCTCGCAGCTTAGCTGCGGGGCTACGCACGCGGGTCGCCGTGCTGCGCACTCCTGCGGACCAGGAAAGTGCACAAAGTAGAATGCTCGGGATGCGTGCGTAGGTCGCCGCGCTACGCACTCCTGCGGACCAGTGGTCGCGCAGGACAGAGCTCGCTGAGACGAGCTAGCCAATGCACACATTCTTTACGTCACTAAAAAAGCGCAGCGCTTCCTGTCCACCTTCCCGACCGAAACCACTTTGGTTCACACCGCCAAATGGAGTGCGTAAATCTCGGTTGAGCCAGGTATTGATCCAAACGATTCCTGCATTTAGCCCAACACTCAAGCGCATACATCGCTTGATGTCTTGGCTCCACACTACTGCGGCTAGACCGTAGTATGTATCGTTGGCGAGTGCCAATGCCTCGTCCTCTGTTTCAAAGGAATGCAGCGTAATCACAGGACCGAATATCTCTTCTTGAAAGCAAGCATTGTCGTGCGCTAGGCCTTCAATAATCGTAGGCGGATAGTAGTAGCCTTCTTTGGGAAGCTCAGTACCTCCAACATGAATAACCGCTCCGTCTTTTCGAGCTTGGTCCACATATGCTGCAACTTTTTCTCTATGCGGACCACTTACCAAAGGTCCCATCCTTGCCTCACTTTCTGGAGGACCCACAATGAGGGTTTTGGCGGAAGCTACAAGACGATCACGAAACGTCTCGTAAATGCTACTATGCACATACACCCGACTACCGCAGAGACAAATTTGTCCAGAGTTAGCAAAGCTCGAGCGCACCGTTGTTTTGACAGCAGCATCAATATCAGCGTCCTGGAAAACAAGGACAGGATTCTTTCCGCCTAGTTCCAGTGAATATTTGACCAAACGCGGGGCGAGATTTTGTGCAATTCGTTTGCCCGTTGATGTACCTCCCGTAAAGCTGACGGCTTTCACTTCGGGGTGATTGACGATCGCTTCGCCAGTAGGAAGGCCTGTACCATGAACGATATTGAGCACCCCTTTCGGGAATCCGATTTCGTGCGCCACCTCGGCAAGTAGATGAGCCGTGACCGGTGTCACTTCAGAAGGCTTGGCGACTACTGTATTACCGACTGCAAGTGCAGGTGCGATCTTCCAGGTGAAGAGATAGAGTGGCAAATTCCAAGGAGAAATACAAGCGACTGGTCCGAGTGGATGGCGCAAGGTGTAGTTGACCGAGCCACCCAGAGGACTATGGCTTTCACTCGCAAATTGAGTTGCTGCATCTGCAAAAAAACGCAGGTTAGTCATTGCTCTAGGAATATCAACCGTCCGACTTACATGGAGTGGTTTACCGGAATCTCGACTTTCTGCAGCTACAAATTCTTCAAATCGCGCTTCTATTCCATTAGCAAGTTTCCGCATCCAAGCACCGCGTTCGGAAGCCGGCAAATTGGCCCATGCTGGAAAAGCCGTTTTGGCTGCTTCGTAGGCCGCATCTACTGTTTTAGCGGAAGCGATAGGAAGCTGCGCGTAGACTTTCGCCTCGGCCGGATTGTAAATAGGAAGGGTGTCAGCACTAGGCTCTTCAAACCACTCCCCGTTGATGTATGCTTGGATTTTCACGTCGAGGGAAGGTAGCTATTGAAGGGATTTAACATCGCATTCGTAACCTTGAATACCTGAAACCTGTAAATTGGGGTGAACTAGCCTCGAATACGAGCTATTTAAAAGACGACTGACTATGAGAAATTTACTTACTCGAAGCCTAGCCTTAGTAGCATTTTGCTTTGCTACCACCTTACTCTTTGCCCAAACCAAAGTTGAGTTCGAACTAAAGTCGATGAGCTTGGGTCCATATGAAGGCATGACGACAACAGTGGCTGGTGCTGACGAAAAGTTAGCACAATCTGTATGGCGTGATCTAATGAAGCAGTATGGCGGAAAATGTAAAAAGTCTAAAATCGAAAAATTCAAGACCGAAGCCATCTTCATTGATGGAATTGGTGGTGCCGATGGACTTGACGTCTATGCAATGTTTGAAGAGCAAGGAGAAGCTGTGAAAACCACTGTCTGGATCACCGAACGAGGAGATTTCATTAGCCCTGCAAGTGCTAAGCGCGACGTAGAACGCTTTCAAGCATTAATGAATGAGTACGGCCAGATTTTATGTGTTGAGTCTATCCAACAAGACCTCGATGTTGAGCAGAAGAGCATGGACAAGGTTGAGAAAGAATTGACTCAGCTAGAGAAAGCGCATCAAGGATACCTAGACGATATCGAGCGCGCGAAAAAGGCCATTGAAACAGCTGAAAAGCGCATCAAGGAAAACGAAAGAGATCAAGAAAAAACACGCCTAGAGCTAGAAAAGGCTACCGATGCAGTGAAAGCTGTACAGGCCTTGTTGGCTGAGGGGAAGTGTTGATTTTTGGGATCTGAGAAGTGGGATGTGAGATCTGGGACATGGGTTACCACGCGCTATAAAGGCTCACGCGTACTACCTGAGCGTATCGGCTTAGCGATCTTTGCCCCTTTACAAACATGGCGAAGCCACCCTTGGCGTGAACCAAAACCGTAATTCAGATATAATTTTCCGGATACGTTTCAACAGGGTCTCGAATAGGGTTTTAAGGGCTTCAAACGGATTACTTCTAGTTATCCCCACGCTTCCCACTAAGAAAT
>CALDTK010000294.1 GCA_937924035.1 uncultured Saprospiraceae bacterium
CAGCATTATTCAGCTTGATGCTAAAAGAACAGTCCGTGATTGCAGAATAAGTAGATGTTTATTCAGAGTGGCTTTTCACAAAATCATATGCCTCCACCGTTCTGATCCTTTTACATTTGTCTCAAACCGAAAACGATGAAACGCCTACTTTTTTCAATAGCAGTGTTGCTAGCGACCTCGACATTCATGTTAGCTCAACAACGAGTAGGATCTGCAATAGGACTTCGCTTTGGATCGCCCACTTCTATTTCTGCCAAACACTTTTTCAATGATGAAGCCGCCATTGAATTGATGGCAGGTTTTCGCCCGTACTTGGCAAGAGACTATAGCTACAGTTTTCTAGGTGCGGCATACCAGCACCACATGCCTCTAGATTTTGGGGATTCAGATTTAGCTGGACTTCATTGGTACCTTGGAGCTGGAGGAACTTTTCAATTTTGGAAGTATCAAGACGAATTCTTTTTCGGAAATCTTAGAGGGCGAGGAGACTTTGCCTCTTCAACAATTCGAATTGCAGGTTACGCTGGATTACAGTACGCCTTAGACGAAGCACCAATTGAATTTACTATTGATTGGAGCCCAAGCTTTACGCTTGGGACAACACCGTTCAATAATTTTCGTGTTGGGTTTTATACGTTAGGAGTTCGCTATATTTTAAACTAGCTATTCTAACCTGCCATCACTTCCCGATGCGCTTTGCGAAAGGCACTTGGACTCTCACCTATCTGACGTTTGAAAAAGCGTGAGAAGTGTGCCGGCTCTTCAAAGCCACACGCATATCCAACCTCAGCTGCAGAAGAATCGGTATAGATCAACATACGTTTTGCCTCGAGCGAAATTCGGTCTTGGATAATTTGCAAAGGTGTGCGAGAAGCATGCTGTCCAAATAGATTTGCAAGCGTTTTCGGTGACTTGTGCAAGAGGTCAGCGTAGTCTTGAACTTGATGTTTGTCTTTGTAATTCAGCTCTACGAGCAAGCCAAATTGACGGATGATGTCTAAGTCGGTTTTTTCAATGGCTTCATCAACGTGCTGCGCTTTGTAGATGCGGGTCAACTTAACGATCAATCGTTTTAATAGCATGCGAAGCATCTCGCCTTGGAGATTGTCGCCTTCTTTAAACTCATCTTCGAACACCTTTAACAACAGCTCGAACTTTGGCGCTTCTATTTCATCAAGCAGCACCCGAGGGGTGTCTTTGGTTCCATAAAATAGCAAGCCCGAGCAAGAGACTTCTTGGTCATGATCAACGATGCAATAAAACTCTCGATTGAATTGCCAAGCAGCTAACTCATCTGCCGGATCAAAAGTGAAATGCTGACTAGAAAGCAACGTAATAATCTCGTTAGGTTTTAACGATAACTTCATCGCGTCTAAAAGAAAAGACTGCGGCTTGTCTGAACGGTTCCAAACGATTGTTAGAGGTTGTTCACTGCTTTCATCAAAAGAGTCACGCCCCATTTTAGGCTCGCCTACATGAAGTCGAAAGATCGAGCCAGTATGAGTATCCGTATGGTTGTAGCGCATATATGCAAGACTACGCAATAACATACAAACGCGGCGTAATCCAGAAGACTACGCCGCGTATTTTCACATAATTAAGAAGCCGTGTGTTATGCTAGTACAGGCGACTCGAGTGGGACAGCCGCGGGAAAATCAACAGGAACTTGAGTAACACCATGCAAGAAGTTAGAAACAATCTTGTCGCTGATTACCATGATCACATCGACCAAATTTGCCTGTGTATATCCTGCAGCCAAGAGTGCATCCGTAATTGCTACTGAAGGCTTACCACGGTTTAGTGTCGTCTCTTTCGCAAAAGTAGCCAATGCCGCTACCTTCGGATCGAAGCTTACTTCTCCTCTTCGAATCTCGAGAATTTGCTCATCGTTAAAACCATTCATTTTAGCGATGGCTGTGTGCGCAGCGAGGCAGTAAGCACATTCATTTACTTGACTTACGGCCAAGTTGACCACCTCTTTTTCTTTGGCTTTGAGCGTTGACTTACGCCCTTGGAAGGCGAGGTAGTCGGGAAGAGCCGTTTCATTAAGCGCAAGTGTTGCGTAGATGTTTGGAACGAATCCAAGCCCTTTCTCGAGGTTATCAAAAATGCCTTGGTTGGTAGCAGAAACAGTTTCGCGAGTTGGAACAGTGAAAGTTGCCATGATGGGTTGGTTTTAAAAAGTTTGTAATAATCTCCACGACGGTGTGTCGCTTTGACAATGCAAAGATCACGGCGTTTTCACCTGCAGCAGATACCTAGGCTTCCTGAGGAATTACCAATTTGTCCCAGGCATAGCTAACTGCTTCCATTATCGTTGTAAATGATCTTCTCGCACACCTTATGTGCTCGTTCAAGAAAAGCTGAAAATCCAGTAATCTGGACGAATAATCCATATGTACGCGCATTGGCCATTCTAGGTTTGCACACACATTCAAAGATCAATTCGAAATCACTCGAACTAAAAAGATCTCGGAATACGCAAAAGAATCAAACATTCAACTGATACTATCCTACGCCTAGAAACAAGTAGGACATGAGCCTTCCAACTCAACCATCAACATGAAAAAATTCCTTTTCACACTCTTTTCAACCGCATTCCTCATGATCCAAACACACGCTCAAACAACCGATCTTCAGCTTATTCAAACTACCATCAATCACTATTTTGATGGAATGATAAACCACAATGCTAAGTCCTTCGAAAAAGCATTCCATCCAGCAGCTAGCATGAAATGGAATGAAGACAAATACTTGGAGGTGAATGCAACTAAAGCACTAAGCGACTATGTAAATTCCAACGATGCCGTCAAGACAAAAACAAGAATCGTAGCCATTAACCTAGTAAATGATGTTGCAAACGCTCAACTAGAACTTGAGTATGAAACATTCACCTTTGTTGACTTAATGCACCTCATGAAAGTGGACGGGGAATGGAAAATCGTAAGCAAAACCTATACAACCATCCAGAAGAAATTCTGAGTGTAACTTTCACAAAAAGATGGACAAGTAGCGCCTTGAGTTCATAGTGTTAACCAAGGTGCTACTTGTTACCTTACTCGTATTTCCTTCCCCAATGATCACATCGCGCAGTACATTTGACTACCAAGGCGAAGTCCTTATAGAAAAAGTAAAAATTAAAGCACCCTTCACCTATGAAGCAGCGTTCCAAAATACAGGTTGCTTTATCTATTTTAAAGAAAGGGGGCCAAAATTGCTTAGCGCAGTGGCAAAAACACAGGTTCAAAGCAATGAGGCTGTACTACTAAAATGTGGCAACCACTTCCTTGATCTGCTCAGAGAAACCAACAATGATGAAGTTGAGGTAATCATTATACATCTGTTCCCAGACCTACTAAAGAAATTATATACGGGAGACATTCCAGAAATCGCCAAAAAACAAAATAGTAGCATTGAAAACCAAGTCGTCGTATCTAGTGATGTATTGGCAAAATTCATTGACTCACTTGATTTTTACTTCCAGAATCCCTCTCTGGTAAATAACGATTTACTCGAACTAAAAATCAAGGAACTTATACTCTTACTTATACAGTCAAAAAATATCAGATCGATACTGGAGCTCATTGCTGACTTGTACTCCTCTAATACAGTCAACTTAAGAGAGGTCATCGACTTACACCTATTTTCAAACCTGAAGGTTGACCAACTTGCCAAACTCAGCAACCTGAGCCTATCCTCTTTTAAACGTGAATTCAAAAAGCAATTCAACAATAGCCCAACTAACTACATCAACGAAAAAAGAATACAGAAAGCAAAAGAACTATTAACTACGACGAATCTTCCCGTGAGTGAGATTGCTTATGAGACTGGCTTTAGAGATTCACTCTACTTCACAAGGCTCTTTAAAAAAATAACAGGTACTCCTCCAACTAGCTTTCGATTAGAGCATAAATCTTAAACAGATTAATCCGCTTTCACCACCTTATAGCTGGCACTTTGCCCTTGACTGTTTCGAACATGAAGTACATACATCCCAGTAGGAAGTTGCGCGACATTCCAATTCCCAGAAGTGATAAAGGAATCTTCGAGCAGGATTTGACCTGAGTGACTTGATAAGCTAACCTGCAACGCATCAACTGAAGTGGACTCAACACTAAGATGATCTCGAATAGGGTTTTGCGGAAGCGTGATAGAACGTTCTAATGTTGTTTTTGTAGCTATGATAAAGCCCGCTTCAAAAAGGTAATTACGGCCTACATCTTCGTAAAAGAGTGGTATCCCACTAAATTCTTCTTTACTAGCTAGCGCGACTGCGTAACGATGATCGTTCTCCAAATTAGGACTACCGTCAGGGAGCGAAAGCCACAGCGTATAAAATCCTCCAAAGATGTAATCGCTTGGCAGGACGCCCGTGACGTTCCACTCAATAGGTCCGGGCTGCCAAGCACGAAAATCGGTGTTCATATTTGTAAAGATTGCTTCCCGATTATTACCGTAATCAAATACCAATTCAACTGGCCGATTATGAATCGGTGATGCAAAGCCAGTATTTCGCAAGAATAACTTTAGCGAAAATGAGTCTCCTGGATTTGGAGGAGATATTATATCCCATTCGAGAGAGTCGAGTACAATCCGATACCCTAGTCTACTCGCTATCTCATCATAGCATCCCTCTTGCTCCCAGCGACTCAATACATCAGGATGGTAGTCGTCATTCATGTACGTCCAGTGAAAACGTTCGAGCTCCTTTAGCGCATTAGGACAAGCTGCAAAGGAAGAGTTACCACAAGTCTCACCACCCATGAGGGTATACTTCGACTCCGTAGCGACAAAGGGCTTCTGCGTGGTAGTGTCCGTATACGTGTAATCGTTGTCTGCCACCAAGAAGCAATCGTTGTGATATCCAATTCGAGCTTGGGGTAAGCTCGAGTATGCTGTTGTGGCGGTAATGCTATCGGCAGGTACTTGTAGGTTATAAAACTGCTCTTTCAACTGCGGGTAGCGTTGCGACAAAAAGCGATCTTCTGGTATCCAATTGAGGAGGGTATCGCTTAGGCGCTTTCGCAAATCCCACTTCGCAGTGGTCACGGGTGGATTGGCTTCGCTCCCAAAATTGTCACTGTAATAGTTCTCTCCCCAAGTTCCCCAAAAACCGTTGTGCATTGTGAAGATAATGTCCCAATGATCGGCCAAGACTGGTTTGAGTTGCTCGATGTGCTGGAAGATAAGTTCTGGATCTGATGGCCCATCGAGATATGGCGGGATGGCGTTTCCTTGCCCATCTGTGTTTGCGTATTCGTAGGTGTATGCAAATCGAATGGCTAGTTTCATCCCTGCCGTACGGACAGCCTGAAAGTCACTAGTGATATGATCTAGAAAGGACTGAGAGATCGAACCGTTGTAGGCATCCGTGAAATAATAGGTGCGCATGATGACTGTTTGCTTCAAATCGTTTCGAAGCGGATTTAGCCAACTTGCCTCAAAGGGATAGAGGTCATCTGGCGACGAACGCGTCCAGCGGCTGAAACCACGTTCTGGGTTTGCGCGGAGCGTT
>CALDTK010000295.1 GCA_937924035.1 uncultured Saprospiraceae bacterium
TTTCCACAACACTGAAACATTTCAGGAAACATCGGGTTAAGGAACTCAAGGGGTCTCTCAAAGGCGTGAGACCCCACTTTGAGCCTTGAGGAGATACCCATGTTTACAGATTCACCCAATACTGATTCACCCAATACCCACAAAGTACTTTCGTTCGAATGGCCAGCCGAATTCGTCGACTATCTATCTGGCCTTCAAGTAGAGGCTAATCGTCTCGGTGTTGAATTCGACGCCCATGAAATATTCGGTAAGGCGATTCAAGTTGCTGCAGAGCGATTCGAAATTAGAGATTTGCACAAAGTGGCAAAGGGTAATTACACCCTATCGAAGGAGGCAAAAAAGAGAATAAAATCCCAGGCTAATCAGGGGAAAAAGGGCGCTCAAACTCGAAGAGATAAGTTACCCAGCATCACCGAAGCGCAAAAAAATCCCAACTCTATCCATTTTCATGTGACCTGCACCTGGGATGTTGATACCTGGAATGTGGGCATAGAGAAAACCTCTAAACGATTAGCAGGTGCTGACGTTGCTCACGTAAAACGAAAAATAAAAAACGGGTATCGAGATCTGATTATTAAGGATGGGTGGGACGAAGATTCAAAAGCAGATGCAGAACGAGCGTTCGCAACGCTGCCATCAAGAGAAGAATCTGCTGTGCACAAAGACAATATGAACAATGTACTCAACACAGCAGCGCAACAGCCATTGGATGTGTGATGGTCGCAAATTGCCCCCATATCACCCCCCCCAAAAGCACGCTGGGTGTGATGAAAAAATCACCACCCAGCGTCCTTTTGCGGCCTTATACGCGCAGGTCTCGACCACCGATGGTAAGAACCATTTTGAGTTATTTCCACACCAGTATATTGATCATGAAGAAGCAACGTAATAAACGATCAGGTATCCGTTACTACCATTCGCTCGTCAACGAAATGCATCAACGGGGTTTGTCTGGAGCCACGATCCAGTTCGCGCTGAGCAAGCTCTGCCAGCCTGCCCGCGTACGTACAATCAGTGCTATCAATCGTTACACCCATAAACATTGTCAGCACGATAACGCTGATCATTTTGTCGCTGATCAATCATTCGATAGCATCATCAATGATGCTATCCGCATCATGTCCGCTCAGAGAGATACACGAAACGCAAAGTGGAACACACGTCGATCGAAGATATACAAACACAACGACGTTGTGCAGACGATGCATAGAGAGGGAACGTCGATTAAAGACATACAAGATGAATTAGGTTCAGCTTGTACGCCCCCCGTTTCAGTCTCTACCAGCGCCATAAGAGCCTATCTTGAGAAGATTTATATCCCTCTTGATAGTGACTTCTTTGATTACGAGTAAATTTATCTATGAATAGAAAAAAAGGTATCGAGAAGTTCGGACGGCATCGATGGGATGCGATGCAGTGGGTGAATAGATACACCGAGCTAGGGAGGAAACGACACGGCGACAATAGTAGTGACAAAGTGGCATCGATCCGTACAGCGGGCCAGTACATCAATTTAATGACTCAGGTATCAAGAGCGCTGCCACGTAAGGTCGTGCTTGAGAATATGACTCCACGACAGTTCACTCAGATACTCAATTGTTATTCGTTAGAGAAGAGCCAAAGAGAAATAACAAACATGCGACTCGCGGGTCAGAACGGCTTCAGAGCAAAAGATAAATACCAGGGCTTGAAAATACCCCCTGTTCGATCAGAGCTAAAAAACATCACTGAACACCGAGCGATACCACCTTCAGTGATCAAAATAATTCACGAGAACCTCAGTGCGAGACATAAGCTGGCTTTCGAGATCTGCGCCATCACTGGAATAAGAGCTCATCAGCTACACACGTTAGCTCCAGCAGACGAACAACCGATGCATAAACGTGATTACGCCGATCTGTATCCAGATCGCGCTGGGTGGGTGGCTTACACGGACATAGGTAAAGGAGGTAAGAGCGGCTTGCTGATGTTGCCTAAAGCCACGGCTGAGCGTTTAGAGGCCACACGTTTCGATAAACCTATCACAGTAAAAGACAGAGGCGTTATATACAGAAAAAAACTGTACGACATACCCGGTGGAAATGCTATGTCACAAGCCTTTTCTAGAGCGTCGATGAGAATATTTGGGTGGAGTAAAGGACTCCATGGATTGCGCCATAGCTACGCACAACGTCGAATGCATGAGCTGACGAGAAACGTCGGGTTATCATTTAAGAAAGCACTCAGGGTAGTGAGCCAAGAGTTGGGCCATTTAAGGCCAGGTATTACGTTAGTGTATCTACGTTAAGTCGAGTCGCTGGCCTACGGTCACTAGTAGGCCAGCAATGGTAGAAGATAGAACACCAGGTTAAATACCTAGGCAAACCCTCAAGGGGTCCACTTGACGAGACATTTCACATTAGATAGTGGCAGAACCAACTAACTATTTCACAGCGTGAAGAACGCCCAATGTCGCTAAAACAAAAAATCACACGAGTTGATTTTTTGTTTCCTGTTTAGAAAACACCTCTGGTTTTACCCGTTGCGTATTTTCGTTACCAACGAAGAGGACTTCGGTGGATTTCTTGTGCACCGTCAAATTATCGTTAGATAATTTCCCTCACCGTTCTTACTCGGCACTGATAATGAGGCAGTTGTGTAATCGTCATGGGAGCACGCTTGGTGTTCACATGTGTACGGTAAATATACTTAAAACCGGGCGATATATCGGACCAGGTTCTGGGACTTGCAGTGAGTGATATGAACGAACCGCGGTGCGGTGCCTGCCAGACTATTCGCTCTTTGGACGGCAGATCGGGTGTAAGCGGTCAGACTACCCTGCCCTGCTAATGAATTCAAACCTAAAGGGTGGTCGCTGTTCGATTGTCAGGTGACTCGATTAAATCAGCGCTGTCACCAGGTTCTAGGCTGCTAAAAAGCGTTGATTAAAAATTCGCTCGGATCGGAGGCTCTGAGAGGCGTTTTAAGCGACTTTCTCGTGTTGGCCTTTAGTGACGTGCATCAGAATTCCAGTAAGTGGCGCTGCGTGCCCCCCTGCCCTGCTGTGCATTATTTTTTTATAAAACCTCTGCTGCTGTTGCGCCGCAGGCATTTTCGGTTTTGTTCCGTTGTCTCCCTGGCTGATTGTGGTCAGGCGGTGTGATTAGTGTGGTCAGGTGGTGGGCAATCGTTTCAGCGATTGTCCACGAGCTGTCCATGCGGTCGGCGCAGCCGAAATCCACGGCTGTCCACATGAGGCCAGCTGCGAGATATCCACAGGTTGGGGTTATTAACTACAGGGTTATTTAACTACAGGAAACTACAGGTATAAGTAGGCGGGACCAATTATGCGTAGAACCGGGACCAATTATGCGTACTTTTGTATATTAAGGCGGGACCAATTATGCGTGAATAACTTCCCGTAAACACAGGCTTATCCACAGAAGCGGTACCAATTATTCGTAATATCTGGGAGTTCCTGCGTAGATGAGCGAATGCTTGGCGTAGCTAATTATTCGCAAGAGTTCCTACGCGTTACTCTGCACAGTGATCGGATAGAGTGTTCACACGTGAACGTATGCAGGTATTCTACTGCTTGAATTGAATGTGTGGAGGGGATGGAATCAACGTCAACGCTTCCGTTGATGTTTCAAGCTTCGCGGCCGGGTAAACCGCCTGCACCGCTTTCAGTTGGATCAGAAACTTCTTTTTGAAATCTCGGGTACCTTGTCCAGTCATCGGGTAGCTGCTGCCGAATTGCAGTTGGAGTGCCCGCCACGGGATCGAGGTCTTGTTTCTCAGATAGCTGTTCCGGTAGGTCAGCCAATTGTAGATATCCAATGCCATGCAGGAGTGTTTGAGCGCCCTGAGTGCACGCAAATCTATTGGTACGGGGTTGTTAATGATCTCATCGAAAAACCGCTGTGATAGCGTCACTGTGTTATCGAACAGTGATTCCTGGCTAGGATCTTTTGGGTGCCACCAGAAAGTTTGCTTGTCCGCTATTATGAATTGTTGCGCTTTGTTGGGGTTAATCGAGTCATCGGAGGTGTACGAGCAACGGATAAAACAGGCGAATAGTCGATTGGACTGATCTTTCAAACGAGTGATTGTCCCCCACCGGCCGCCAGTTGGTAACAGGCCCAACTCACCCATGAAGTGACTCATTGAACGGCCAAGTACGAGTTCATTCGATTGCGTTCTTACTGCTTCAGTGGCTATCCATGCCAATAGTAATCTTGGTGCGGTACCGTACGGCAACCCAATAAGGGGATCACCTGCTGTGATAATCAACCGGTAGTTACCGTTCTTACGTACGTACTGAATCTCACTGGTGTTCTTGTGCGGAATCGTGGCCTGTACCAACGCGCGCGCCATGTAGCCGACCATGCCGGCTTCCGCTGCTGCCGTCGCCTCTATTTCCAAAGCATCGGTGATCAGCTGATCGATGTTCTTCTTGTTCACCAGTTCACTCCATTACACGTTCAGGTGTTCACACCTTCTACTTCTGAGCAATTGTAGGTTTCTTGCGGCTCTGGAACAGCATGTCGATGGCCTCGGCCAGTAGTGATTGTACTGATGAATCCTCATCTAGTGCGATTCTACGGAGTTGTTTAGACACGGCTGGGTCATAGTAACCGCCGACGTGCTTCGTTGCTATTCTCGAGGGCCGTATACTGTCGGGCTGCTTTGCTCCCTGTTTTGATCGAACTTGCGGCTTGTCTTCTACAGGCTTTTTCTTCAGCGCTGTTGCGAATTTATTCGTCATTGCTTATACCTCAGCGGGTTCTAATTTATGAACGTGTGCACACACGAACTCGTGAAGGTGTTTGATTTCTTCACTGGCTTTGCCATTCGGTTCGAATTCCTGAGCGGTTTGACCGTTGATCAGTGACCGGGAGAAGGCAATTCGGTGTACCAAGCGTGCAGGGCAGACTTCAACATCCAATGCAGCGATAGCGTCTGCAGCTTCTTTCCATTCGTTGCTCTGTGCAGGTACTGCATTCATGACGACGTAGGTTGGTTTTCCCGTCGTACTGATCAGGTCCAGCGTGTTGGAAATGGCCTCCAGATCGAGAATCGCAGGCCTGCACGGTATCAATATCAGGTCAGCTGCTTTTGCGGCTTCAAGTGCGGCGCTATCGGAGTGGGGTGCCGTATCGAGATAGAGCATTTCGCCGCCGGTGCTCTTCACACGCGCCATCTCATTCTTAAGACGAGTAGCGTGTACAGATAACACCACTGGCACCTCTGACATATCCAATCGTCTGTCCGACCATTTCGT
>CALDTK010000296.1 GCA_937924035.1 uncultured Saprospiraceae bacterium
CCAACCTTATCGAGCAACTTACTCGTCGCACGCTCTTCACTAGCCGCTTTGGTATCTTCCGCCACACTCGATTCCGACCACAGCCGAGCGAGATACGAGCCATCCACCTTACCAGTAAGTTCGATCAAAATCGACTCGCCACGCTGGCGACTTCCTGCATGGACGGTACCTCCAATATCTACTGGTTGCGGCTCATCTTCTCCCGTAATGTAGCTTTTGTCAAGCGCCGCTTTACCTTCAATCAAGATGGCATCGGCAGGCACTAACTCGCCATCGGCAATTTCAACCTGATGACCTTCCGTCAATTTATCAAGGCGAATCGGACGAACCCCGTTCTTCGTTTTCACCCGAGCCGCGAGTGGCAGATAACTTCGATAGTCTCTATCGAAAGCGAGGCGACGATGCGTCTGTCTTTGAAACCACCGACCTACTAAAAGAAAGAAAATAAGTCCGAGTAAACTATCTAAATAACCTGCTCCTGTTCCACTAAATATTTCATAAACACTATGTCCAAACATGGCGATCATACCGAGCGCTATCGGCATATCTATATTCAGTCTTTTATACTTAATAGCGCGATATGCTCCACGCAAATAACTACCTCCACTAAAGGCCAACACAGGTAAAGCAAGGGCTACACTAATGGCGCTAAACATCGGTCGCCATGCAGCGATATCAGCCATCGACATACCTAAGTATTCTGGAAAAGCAAGCATCATCACGTTGCCCGCTGCAAATCCTGCGATACCAATTTTAAGCCCAAGCTGATCTGTAGAACCACCCACTCGCTTTTTTGCAGCCTTTTCACCAACCACATTGTCGAGCCGCAATTCTGGTGGATAGCCTAAGCGTTCTAGCCATTGAGCAACATCCGAAAGCTTGCCTTCTTTGCGATCAAAAATGATGGTGATGCGACGTGCAAGTAGGTCTACCCTACTTCTACGCACAGGAGGATACAAGCGCGGCAATCGCTCAAGCAGCCATAGACACGAAGCACAATGAATTGCTGGCGCAATGAAATTGACGCGAATCGTTTGATCATCCACGTACTCACACACTTCTAGAATCGTGTCGGGTTCATCGAGGTAAGCAAAGTCTGTCGACGCCGTTTTTTGCTTTACTCCAGCAGCACCGTCAACATCATAAAACCCCTGCAGGCCATGTTCATGGATGAGGCCGTACACGGTCTTGCACCCGCCACAACAGAAATTTTTTTCTTCATGCACAAGCGCATCCACGCCAAGCGGATCACCGCAGTGAACGCAGGTTTGCCTGTGCAATGAAGCCTCCTGGGAAAAGGAAGATTTTGTAGTCAATGGGGTGAGTGTGAACACCTTACAAAGGTCGACACCTATTTGTCAGCTTGCGCCAAAACAGATCAAGTGAAGTCCTTGATATTGGTCAGGTAGTCGTGATAAAGAAGGTGCGTACTTCGTATTCATGACGACACCTCTAGTGCCACATCAACCTCTTTCGCCAGATGAAGTAGCAGCTCGATATGCTAAACCAGTGCCGCGATACACGTCTTACCCCACCGTTCCATACTGGAACAACATGCCGTATAAACGTGAGCGATGGATGGACCTTGTTGCTGCTTCTGCAGGCGACGGCGTAAGTGTATACATCCACCTACCGTTCTGTGAAAAGCTCTGCACCTATTGCGGTTGCAACAAACGCATCACCAAACGTCACTCGGTTGAAGGTCCTTATGTAGACGCTTTACTTGCAGAGTGGGAGATGTATCGCCAGGCACTTCCTGAAGGAACGGTGATTCAACAATTGCACTTCGGTGGTGGGACGCCTACGTTTTTTGGGGCCGACCAGCTTCAGCGACTTACGTCAAAACTCCTAAAGGGCTTCACGATTCCAAGTCGACGCGACTTCAGTGTGGAAATTCATCCTGCTGTTACGAATCGCGATCAATTGGCGCGCCTTGCAGACAACGGTTTTAATCGAGTAAGCATCGGCGTTCAAGATGTCGACCAAGAAGTATTAACGCTAATTAACCGACCTCAAACGATCCAACAAGTTGCGAATACAGTACAATGGTCGAGAGATCTTGGCTATAAATCCATAAATTTTGATTTCGTATATGGTCTTCCAAAACAAGGCCAGCATCAGATAAAAAATAATTTAAAAATTACCGAGCAATTAAGTCCCGATCGGATTGCACACTACGGTTACGCGCATGTGCCATGGCAAAGTCTAGGACAGCGTGCCTATGATGAAACGCACCTTCCTGATCCAGCACGCAAATGGGCGTTACGTGAGCAGGCCGATGCAGGATTTACCGAACTCGGCTACCAACGCATTGGATTTGATCACTACGCGCTACCGACAGATCGCATGGCACGAGCTGCTCGATCTGGAAAATTATCGCGCAATTTCATGGGCTACACAACACATAAAAGTAGTGCACTCCTTGGCCTAGGCTGCTCAGCCATATCAGAAGTAGGCGGAGCATTTGCGCAAAATCACAAGGTGGTCGAAGACTATTCAAACCTAGTAACTGCAGGAGTTTTACCTCATGTTCGCGGGCATCAGCCCAAAGGTCGCGATACAGAAATTGCCCGTAGCATTCGAAATTTGTTGTGTACAGGGAAGACTCGTCTACCAAATTTCGACTTGGGGTATACCCTGCCTGTGCTTGAGCGTTTGTTGCCTTCTTTAAAAGAAGGACTGGTAGAAATTAATGGTCTTGAAGTTCACTTGACAGAGATTGGCAAAACTCTTTCTCGCCACGTAGCCTTAGCCTTTGATGAGCGCTATTGGCTCAAGCGCCCGTCTACTCGCACCTTTAGTCAAGGGGTATAAATTCTAAAAACAACATACATCAGGTATTCATATTGATACAGGTCAAGAAGTCTCCTTTCGACAAGATTGATCTTTACATCAACATAAAACAAACGACATGAAACTTTTCGAATTAACTCTACCATCAATGGTTCTCCGCTTTTACCTCATGATGGCCGTAGTCATTACTGCTGGCTTCACTGGAGTCTGGGCAATTGCACTCCTAGCGCTCCCAATATTCCTTAGCGCGATGGTTGGTCTGAGCATTTCTTCGGCTGCAAACAAGCCGAAAGCACCCCGGACACATCTTACGACAACAAAGGTAGTAACGGCAAAAGGTCCACTCTTTTCAGACATGGTATCGGCCTAAGGGAACCTGTCTAAAGCATACCAAACTATCAACCCATGTTAACGACAGAAGCGCCCGTAATTTCGGTGATGACCGTGAATCCGATCACTATTTCAACAACTACATCTATCGTTGAAATTCGCTCGCTTCTGAAGCAGCACCGCATCCGTCATTTACCAGTTCTTGGTTCTGATAGTAAAATAGTGGGCCTAGTTAGCATTACTGATCTCGCAATGCTGAATCGATTCCCCGCAGAAAAGTTGAGGCACAAGAACAACCATTCTTCGTCGGCCATGACAGCAGTTGATTTCATGGCGCATGATATCGTGGGTCTTGCTCCAGATGACACCATTGGTCTTGCAGCTGATTTGTTTCTGTCCAGAGAAATGCATGCTGCTCCAGTCATCGATGATGGAGAGCTTATTGGGATAGTTACAAGTCACGACCTTCTTAGGCTGGTTTTTGCAGATGTGTTACCTCTAGAAAACGACCAAGCAATTTAGAACCACAACATTTTACAATGCTACAATCTACTCCAGTTTCAAAAGTGATGTCTAGCCCAGTAATCAGCGCTAACCCATCAAATACTATAAGTGAAGCGAGGATACTTATGAAAAAGCACTCTATAAATCACTTGCCTATTACAAATGAGAATAACATTCCTATTGGGATGGTGAGTTCCCATGATCTAAATCGACTTTCTGATTGGCGAACGTACTTCAAGGACCTTGCTCAAGTAGGTGAAAAACGAGACGAAGACTTATTTGACAGCCTACTTATCGAGGAGATCATGATTAGCCCAGTTATGTCCATTACAAAAAAAGCAACTGTTAAGGAAGCTGCAGACATAATTGAAAGTAAAGGCATCCACTGTGTTCCTGTAACCAGAGATAACGGAACAGTAGAAGGGGTGATCACAGCTCACGACTTGTTGCGGCTAGCCTATAACTAACGTACCAGAATATGTTGAATGCCTCGATTACATTCATCAGGCGAAAAAAGAACTAAGGTCTTCTAACTCAATCCTAGAGCATACATAGATGGCAAAACGGATCGAAACGTTCAATCCCAACTAAGCTGGTACGTCAGCTAACCCATCAACATCGACAACTTCGATTCCACCCGCAGAAGGTAGATGAACTAATCCATCTTTACGAAACTCAGTTAAAACACGTGTGACACTTTCTGGCGTAGTTCCGACTGCTTCGGCAATATCCTCTCTACGCAAATCAATGAGAGAAATTTCAGTTTTAAGTCTTTCAGCAGAACGCAGCAGAAACTCAGCAATACGTTTCCGCACACTGAAATATGCAATTTGCATCAATTGCTCAGCACGAAGTGCTAGGTCTTGACTCATTTGCCTGGCCTGATTTAAGACCAGCGATGGGTTGCGATGTACTAGATCAAGATATTTCGCAACATCTACAAGAACGATTTCTGCATCGGGATAGGCACTTGCTGATACAGAATGTCCTCCTCCAGCAAAAACATCCTCAAGACCAAACCAAGCACCTTCACCTAATGAATCAATGGTGAGTATTTTACCAAATTCAGTCTCTAAGTAGAGGCGGACTCTACCTGAAGCCACTTTGTAGACACTATGAACTTTATCACCAGAAAAGTAAATAGCACTCCGATCAGTATAAACTCTGTTTCTCCCTTCATTAGAAAGTTGATCTAAGCTAACTTTTGCCACCTCATAATCTTGGCTAGACAAGACCATTTTAGGCTCTGAGCTATTGCCAACTAAAGGGGCTTCTTCTTCAGCTTGTTGAATACGCAATTCAACAACCTTGAGCAGCTCATCTTGGAAAAACGGCTTGGTTACATAATCGGCGGCACCTAAGTTCATCCCTCGTCTTAAGTCTTCACGCTCAGCTCGGGCGGTAAGAAAAATGAAGGGAACTGATGAGGTTACAGGGTCTTTTCTCAAAAGCTCTAACACACCGAATCCATCGAGCTTCGGCATCATCACATCGCATAGTATAAGGTCTGGCTTATTCGCTCTAACCAGTTTAACACCTTCATGACCATCAGGAGCGCCAAGCACCCTATACTCTGCTAATTCCAGTGTTTCCATGAGGTTCTCACGTACCTCAAGTTGATCTTCAATGACTATAACAAGCGGTTTTCTCATAGTTTGGTGGTTGATTGCATGACAGCGAGCTAAGTCCGAATGTACTGTACTGTTTCAGACTTTAGTCTTCTTCAATAGCTAGTTGAGATGCTTCTGGAATCAGCACCGTGAAGGTCGTTCCAACACCTTCTACACTCTCAAACTCAATTGACCCATTTAGGAGCTGCAAATATCGAGAAACAATATGCAGCCCTAAGCCAGTGCCTTGGATAGTATCGGCATTTTTCGCTCTAAAAAATCGATCAAACATCTGAGCCTGTTCTTCTTTTGGAATGCCTATTCCTTGATCTTGAACTCGGATGGTTAAGACCTTGTCTTTGGCTTGAACAAAAAGATCAATCACCGCACCAACATCGCTATACTTACTTGCATTAGAAGTCAAGTTGTTCAAGATGTTTCTCAAAAACCTGCCATCAATAGTAAACGTTGGGTTTTCTAGTTTTAGCGAAAGCTTTATCTTTTGACTTGGTTTAAATGTTGGGGTTATGTAATCAACAAAGTCATTGATTTCAGACGCCAAATCAATGGACTTTGGACTAGGCTTTAACCTTCCTTCGTCCATTCGTCCAAGCGAAAGGAAATCGTTAAGAATATCTGTAAGGTGGATCACAGACTTTTTAATTCTTTCAATGTGCCGCTCTCGGCGATCTTGCTGCTCCGCTTCCGTATAGCGTTTGAGTAATTCTGCACTAGACAGAATCGTACTCAATGGGGTTCGAAATTCATGACTTGCGATGGAAACAAACCTCGTTTTCATTTCACCTAATTCACGCTCTCGTTCTAAAGCGCGTAGGGCATCTTCCCGACTTTCAGCTGCAATCGCTTCGGCACGTCTTCTTTCAGCTATTTCCGTATGAAGCTGTTCAAATGCTTCATTCAATTCTATTGTGCGGTCTTTTACTCGCTGCTCAAGCGAAGCATTCAATTCGGCCAATGCGGATTGCGCCTGTCGTTCTGCACTTACGTCATGAACAACTCCAGTAAAGATTGTTCTATCAGGTAGACTCAACTCTCCTACTGAAAGCCTGAAAGGAAACATTTCGCCGTTCTTGCGTCGCCCCTGAACCTCTCTTCCGATACCAATTATTCGAGCTTCACCGGTTCGCATATAGCGTGAGAGATAACCGTCGTGTTTAGCAGAATGATCTGCTCCCATGAGAAACTTCACATTGCGACCTAAAAGCTCTTCGCGAGAATAGTCGAAAAGGCCTGCTGCTGCCGCATTGGACATTTCAATCGTTCCACGTTCATTTATGACGAGTATTCCATCGATCGCAGACGAAAAGACAGCTTGAAGCAGGTCACGGTATTGATTAGATTCCACAAAAGGCAAGATAGAAAAGTGTAGAGAATGGAAGTGTAAGCAAGAAACAGGCTGAGAGATTGATGCAGATCAAGTTATGAGCAAAGATCAGTTGAGACCTTGGTAACGGAAGAAAACAAATACACTCTCTAACTTCAAATTCTACCACATGAAAAAGATTGTTGTTGCCCTCGATTTAGGCCCTTCTACTGATGCGATGATCAGGTTTGCAGGCCACATTGCCCGTGATTTCAAAGCGGATATTCACCTCATACATGTGCACCGTCTCTTCTCTGACCATGGATTTACTACGGCGAGTTTTCTGATGGAAAAAGAGATTCTGGAAGAGCTACAAAAAGCAGCTCATGAATTAAGCATCATGACTGCGCAGACCGTTAGCACCGGGTACAGCGTTTCCTATAACTCAGTTGAGGAGTCTGTACTTAGCTTGGCAAAGGATGCCGACTTAATTCTGCTGGGACAAACGACCAACACTGGCATCTGGAAGTTCATTTCTGGAGACATTAGCGAAGGCATAATTGAACGCGCAAGCTGTCCTATTCTCGTCGTGCCGCATGAGGCCATGTGGCAGGATCCCTTACGGATAACCGTGACTGCTGATCGTTATGAAATCCCTGAGGATTGCATTTCATTCATAGACAAAATCAAGACTCGCTACGACAGTAAGGTGAATGTTTTTCACCGCTCAGGTTTACCACTCATGGAACTGCCTGAAGCATCTACCGAGAAATTTAAGGCAATTGGTGCACACGTTCAGGAAGAATATAGTTTCGACTCCGTGACGAATTATGTGTTGGATTGTGCAGAAAAATCACAGGCAAATTGGCTCACTGTGATTCATCACCGCCGCCCGAGATGGAAAGAATGGCTCAGTAGCAATAACAGTGAAAAGATAGCGGACATTTCACCTGTTCCAGTCTTGATTCTACCAGATGTCGATCCAAATCCTGAGGCTCCGACAATTCAGACAGCAGCCTCTATCGGGTTTGTTTAAACGACATTCGAAGAGATGTCCGACCTGGTACAGCTTGCGCCAAAACTGATAAATCGTGAGCACTCACCAGTCCTATTCTTGGATACCCACCAATTGTTTGACTATCGACATGCGTAATAATCAACGATCCATTTGGAAGCAACTGGACGGTGCCAGGAAGGACGGGTCCACTT
>CALDTK010000297.1 GCA_937924035.1 uncultured Saprospiraceae bacterium
ACTATTGACCTTACCCCTTCCCCACTGTGTTTGCATTTTTACTCTCGGTGCAATGGTAGAACTACCGATCTAATTGGTTTTTTAGGGGCAGAACTGACGGAAAAATGCCCAAATTGTGGCCGTATACATGATTATCAAAGCTAAGACTACTTAGGTGTCCCACAAGTGTTTTGTGGACATCGCGAGTTCAATAAAAGATAGCCCACACGCCCAATTAACTTTCGGCATCTAGCTTTTTGCTGATGTCTTTTAACACTTCCAACTGTTGTTTTTGCCACTGTTTATCACCTTCCCAATCTAAATATGAGAACAATAAGCTTGCACAAGAAAGCAAAAACGCAAATAAGGAAACACCGAATGCAAGCTTGGCTAAAAACAAACTTTCTTTCGGGGTTCGATCATATGGGACACCATCTTTTTGGATCTTCGACGAAGGCCGATTCATATATTTCTCTCGTGTTCTGAATTGGATTTCGAAAAGACCGATCAATTATCGGATCAAGTCGATGAGTAACTGAAAGCTTATCAGCGAATAGCCTGTTTGGGCACTCAGGGAGTCGAGATGCCAAGATCTAGAGATAGCTACTCAGAATTCCCATTCGTTCGAACCTAACTTTTAACATAACAGCCGTTATGTACAGGAAAAAAACGACCATATTTTTAAGCGTTTTTTAACGGCTAAGTGACTGACTCTTTTCGGACTGATTACCAAGTATAGTGAACTTTTAATTTGTTGAGTATAGTTTTCCAGTGTAAGAGTTTATCGTGTTGTAGCCTTCCAACTACGATAGCGGGTGCAACATCTATTTTTTCTGCAAACAATGTAATTTCTGCTCGGCTTTGTTGAAGAACTTTTAACTCCTCGAAAGCCTCCGGAGGAATGAGGGTATCGCAAGCAAAATTATCAGCCTCACTCTCAAGTTCGTTAGCGAGGCCCTTTATTTCTAAGAACACCATCTTTTTAGCGTGTAAAAGAATATGGGCAGCCTCATGAAAAAAAGAAAACCAAAGATGGTCATTAGTTTTATGTCTCAAACTTAGCATCAATAAAGCTTTATTTGGAGCTAGCCATCTCGTTGCACCACTAGCAGGGCATCCTTTAGGGGCTGGAGCGAAGACAACAGCCACTCCGCAGCTAGCGCACTCAGAAATTAACTCATCTACAAATTCATCTGGTTTCGACTTATTTGTGAGAGCGCGTAACTCTCCAAGTTTTTCTCTAAACTTATCTTTCGAGTATTCTTCACACGCTATATTAGAAGCAACCCGTTCGCCCTGTCTCAGCCACGCTATCGTAGGGCCGAATGCTTTCTCAAACTTAGTGGAGGACCGGAATGCTACACCTAGAGTGGAATACTGTTTTCTCCAAGCCTCAGGAGAGGCTACTCCAAAATAGTGTAGGCACTCTTCCACTTGCTCCCACTTGGTTGACCTTTTTTCTATCCAGCCGAACTTGATCATTTCGAACACGGGCAATTCTTTTAGCCAGCCAGTGCTGGCCTTTAGTTGGTTTACATCCTCTTCTCGCGCAAGAGATTCACGGTACCCAGCCTCACGAGCAAGCCAAAAATCAGCTTTGATGCCAGTAACTTTCTCTAGTTTTAACGCCGTGTCCTCACCAATCGTGGCAGAACCATTTAATAGATTATTTACGTGCTTGGTTGTATATCCAATTCTTTTAGAAAATTCAGCTTGTGTCCAATCTTGCTCTTCGATGTAATCGGCTATCGTATCTCCGGGCGGAGATATCCAGTCCGGATTAAATCCAGTATCTGTGTTAGTCATGATAGTCACCGATAAATAATATGTTTACACCAGTTACTTCTGGCCAAGCGATCGAGCCGTCTTTTGTAGTAGGCACATCATCCATAAGGGGTTCAAAAACCAGCCGAATGCCGCCGTGCAAAGTGATTGAAAATTGACCCAGCCTGTCCCCTGTGAGGGGGTGCGGTTTACCAAGCTTCAGATCTCCGACTCGCTCGACTGCAACAATATCAGCAAGGCGAGATTTGAGTTTCTTTGCCGCCGGGGCACCTAGCTTCTTTTTCGCAATTTTCTCTGTTTCACAGACTTCTCTAAGGTCTTTGCTAGCAAAATCAAGGTTCATATCGGCACATCAAATATTATTATTAACCGATTAGGTGTATAATAATATTTATTGTAACATAGTCTGCAAGATTCGGTCACAATTCCCGACCGTTTTATGAAACATAAGAAATTGGGTTCAGGCCACGGTCCGTTCGTATGCTCCTGCTTCGCCCCGAAATTATTGCACGCAAAAAACTTCATATGCCCTGCAGTGACTGATGCGCTGCTCAGAAGAATCGAAGTTAATGGATAGAGATAAATGACAGAACTATATCCGACACTGGTCGAGCTATTCGGGACAATATCCGCCATATCGGTAGCATATTTAGTGTTACTTCATGAGCAAGCCCAAAACGCAATTACTATTTCCCGCAAACTATTGGTGATGGAAATCGAAAGTGCAATTCATTGTCCAAATACACAAACACATGGTGGATTACCTGATTCGGAAAACGTATTAGAGAAGCTAAAAGACGATTGTCGTCATGAGACTGTCGCAATCGCAGATGCGGAGAAACTCTTGACAGTGCTACGCCAAAAAGTCGTGGACTTGAGGAAAGAAGGGATAGAACGTGTAGACGACACTGAGGCAGGGAAAAGAACGAAAATTGCCAGACATATAGAGAAATATCATGTAGAAGACATGGATCGCGTTCTGAAGAGGTATCGAAAGTCCGAGTCCTTCTACAGTGAATTTCCAGAACGCTCAGCTTTTGCTATAGCAATTCCTCTCCTAATTTGCGGTTACTTCATTTTAGTACAGTATTTTGGTGCAGCGAGTACCGGTAAATTTGGTTTCTTTAATCTTGTTGTGGCATTGGGAGGCTTATGTTTCGTTTTCTTTCATACGCAAGATACATTGCGTAACCTTGCAGGAAGAAAGGATGACGCAAAGGATAGTGAGGGTATACACAATACGGAAAGTGACTCGAGATAACTAAGGTGTTGAGCTAAATCACAAATAGCAATCGCATGAAACGCCCTTGAAGCTTGAAGCTGGCATTAAGACGTTCTTATTGAACGTCCGTTTTCTGTTTAACGGCAAGTGAAATAACTGCAGCTTTGGTAAGCTTTCGGCTGGCGGGTATGGGCACACACCCACAAAGAGATTGTGGGACACGTTTACTGAGCGAAAAACAAAGCAGGACTGATAATTAAAGCGTTTGCTCAAAGCATCGCTTGTCGTACTCAGCGTGAGTAACGATGTGCCTGACATGTCGGCCTACACGGTTTTGTTATGTGCTTTTGATCTAAGAGACACAGCCATAAGTTTGCAACTAACCCTGTGAGAATTATACTCAAAATTGATTTTTTGCTTTCATGAGCGCCTCAATTAGCTTATCTACTTCTGGATGACTGAGGCAAATTGACACATAATCAATTACATGTTCATCCGTAGCAACTAAGTTGACGGCAGCCTTACCGCCATTGCAATACGTTTGTCCTTTAACAGCCTCAACTGTTATTTTATCACCAGATCTGTCACGAAAACTTGCGACTTCTCCCTTCATTTCCACAGCACCAACCATTAATGATAATGCAATCAGCGTTACGAATATTCCAACTTTAAACATAATATTTTTGACTCCAATATATTTTTTCATACCGCCATTTTCTAGCAGCAAAATTTTTACACCAAACAGACTTTTTTCACATAACAGTGGAATAGACGGAATCCGTCTTATTTCTAAATAGACAGAAGCTGACATATTTCTGGATAGACTGCTGCGAACACATACAAATACTCCGATTTCCAGTTGTCGACTGGCCGCTTACGCACACAGCGGGCTGATAGGAGCCTGTCTTTAAGTCTTACAAGATAAGTTGCTAATTTCAACACGTTAACTAGGTGTCCCACAAAGGCATTGTGGGACACCCCTTTTCATCCATACCGAACCCGCAATGTAGGTGAATCCCGATGCAGTGTCTTGCGCCGATCGTACATCTGCGTAGTGGTGATATTTGCATGACCAAGCGCCGACTGCACATGCTCAAGCAGCGCACCGCCTTCAAGTGATTCAGTCGCAAACGTTGCCCGGGCAGAGTGCGTAGAAAAGTCGCCATTGATCACCGATCGTTTAACCGCTTTTTTAAAGAGGTTATAGATCGCGATTCTACTTAACCGGCCATCACCGCCTTTGACACGTCGAAACATCGGTCCTTTTGTATGGCCCGCCATCAAGAGATATTGATTCACTGCAGCCAGGGCTTCAGGCGGTGCCGGCACACGATGGGCGGCACCGCCTTTTATCGTGAGCTTGACTACCGTGTATTCACCATCGGCAATAATGTCGCCGACATTCATTGAACACACTTCAGAGACTCGAGGGCCCAGATAGAACAATACGTGCAGGATGGCGCTGTCACGTGCTGCCTGCAGGGAAGCGCTTGATGTTTTGGCTTTAGCCAATGCCTCTGCCGTGTCATCGAGTATTTTACGTACCATCTTATTGGCGATGGAAGGTGTGACGCCTTGCTGTGGGGTTTTGGGCCGTTTAATACCTTGCACCGGATTTGTCTGCACCACTTGTTTGTTGCACAGGTGTTTAAACAGCGATGAGAGCGCCGACATACGATTGGCCACCGAGCTATTGGACATGTCATTGGCTATCAGGTGTTCGCGCCAGGCGAGCACTACGGTGGCGTCAACATCATAGAGATCATCCGCTGTTTCGAGCTCGGCGAAGCCGGCAAAGTCCTGGACGGCTTTTTTGTAGGTGTCCCTG
>CALDTK010000298.1 GCA_937924035.1 uncultured Saprospiraceae bacterium
GAAGCTGAGTTTGCAGGTGTACTCGGTCATGAGATCGGTCACGTTACTGCACGGCATACTGCAAAATCAATGGTGCGCCAGCAACTTGCTCAAGTAGGTATGATCGCAGGTATGATTGCTTCCCAAGATTTTCGCAACAACATGGAAGCCATCAGTCAAGGTATGCAGCTGCTTTTCCTCAAGTATGGACGTGATGCGGAGGAAGAATCTGATGCTCTAGGTGTAGAGTACTCGAGCGAACAAGGCTATGATGCTGAGTACATGGCAGGCTTCTTTAAAACCATTGACCGTTTGCAAAAACAAGCTGGTGTTAGCATTCCAGACTTTCAATCCACTCACCCGAACCCACTTAACCGTGAAGCACGTGTCAAGCAAATGGCAGGAGAGTGGCAGGCGAAGCTCCCTGGTGAGCAGAACAAAGTAAACCGCGACAGTTACCTGAGACTTCTTGAAGGACTTGTTTACGGCAAGGATCCAAATCAAGGGTATGTAGAAAATGGTGTGTTTTACCACCCAGTTTTGAAATTCAAATTCGATGTGCCTAAGAGCTGGACAGTCAACAACTCTCCTTCTCAAGTGCAAATCGTAGCTCCTAAAAATCAAGGTGCAGTTATATTCTCACTTGCAGCGGGTACAGATCCAGCTGAGGCGGCGAGAGCATGGGTTCAACAAAATGAACTGACGGCTAGTGCTCAAAAAGCTGTCACAGTCAATGGTATGAGGGGTTACCAAGTAAGTGGATCACAGGGTGGAGAATCTACGAACGGACAACAACCAACGGAACAAGTTTTATGGCAGGCGACCTTTGTTGCTTACAATGGTCAAGTCTATAATTTCACGGAGATCGCACAAGCTGCCGCTGTAAATGCGATTGGACAGACCCTCGAAGTCCCTTATCGTAGTTTCAATAAACTGACCGATGCGAAATATCTCAATCGTAAGCCTGAACGCATTAAGATTCAGAAAGTAACGAGCACGAAAAACCTCCAAAGCCACCTAAAAGCGGCAGGCATTCCAAGCGATCGACTCCAGGAATTTGCAATTTTGAACGGAATGGAATTATCTGCCCAGGTAAAGTCTGGAACGTTGATCAAAGTTGTTTCTAACATGAATAAATAGCTTGTTCAACGAACTATATTTTTCGAGCGTAGTCGGCAGATCCATCCAGGTTTTAGGGTACTAATACCCTCAAAAAGTATTTGAATCGTCATAGGGGAGAAAAAAGATGCGCTAAAGCACTCTTTTTACTGACTTACGTCAACTTTATCGCTATTCGTACCTTTTTGTACGAATAGAGTGAGATGTGCTTACTTGCAGCCTCTAAACCAATTGAAATCCCCTTTCTAGTATGAGCGATCCGTCAATGGAAGTTCTTGAAGCCCACGCGGCTTCCGAATATAAGTATGGATGGTCAAGTGATATCGAAACCGATACACTTCCTCCAGGTCTTAACGAAGACGTCGTTAGGTTCATCAGTGCGAAAAAAGATGAGCCTGAATGGCTTCTTGATTATCGATTGGAGGCCTATCGCGTTTGGCGCGAAATGGTTGAGCCGAAGTGGGTCAACGTTGACTACGAGCCGGTAGATTTCAACGCGATTAGCTACTATGCTGCTCCAAAAGAGAAGCCGAAATTGAATAGTCTTGACGAGGTCGATCCTGAGTTGATCGCAACTTTCAACAAGCTCGGTATACCTCTCGAAGAACAGAAAATCCTTTCTGGTGTCGCTGTGGATGCTGTCATTGACTCTGTCAGTGTCACTACTACCTACAAAGAGCGGCTTGCTGAGGTTGGAATAATCTTCTGCAGTTTTTCAGAAGCAGTAAAAGAGCATCCAGAGCTTGTACGTAAGTACATGGGTACGGTAATCCCGACCAAAGACAACTTCTACGCTGCACTTAACAATGCGGTCTTCTCAGATGGAAGCTTTGTGTATATCCCGAAGGGCGTTCGTTGCCCAATGGAGCTAAGCACCTATTTCCGTATCAATGCTATCAATACTGGTCAATTTGAGCGGACGTTGATCATCGCGGAAGAAGGAAGCTACGTGAGTTACCTCGAAGGCTGCACAGCACCGAAGCGTGATGAAAACCAGCTTCACGCAGCTATCGTTGAGCTCGTTGCACATAAAGATGCCGAGATCAAGTACTCTACCGTGCAGAACTGGTACCCAGGAGATAAAAACGGGAAAGGCGGGATCTACAACTTCGTGACCAAGCGTGGCTTGTGCGAAGGAGAAAATTCTAAGATTAGCTGGACGCAAGTAGAAACCGGATCGGCGATTACTTGGAAGTATCCAAGTTGTGTCTTGAAAGGCGATAACTCTGTTGGTGAATTCTATTCTGTTGCGGTGACGAACAATCTCCAGCAGGCGGATACAGGAACCAAGATGATTCACATAGGTAAGAACACGCGTTCGACCATTATATCTAAAGGAATTAGTGCCGGTAAGAGTCAGAACACCTACCGCGGGCTAGTCAAGGTATTGCCGAAAGCAGAAAACGCTCGAAACTTCAGCCAGTGTGACAGCTTGCTGATGGGTGACAAATGCGGAGCACACACCTTTCCATACCTCGAGGTTGACAACAAATCTGCTCAAATTGAGCACGAGGCGACAACTTCAAAAATTGGAGAAGATCAGCTCTTTTACCTCAAGCAACGAGGCCTTTCTGAAGAAGATGCGCTCAATACCATCGTGAACGGCTTCTGTAAAGATGTCTTTGCTGTGTTACCTATGGAGTTTGCAGCAGAAGCGAAAAAGCTACTCGCTATTTCGCTTGAAAACTCTGTAGGCTAAACCTTTTATAACCTCCCCTTACAAACCATAGCTGGTTTTGGCGAAAGCCCCATTTAACTATTGGAACTCCTGTTCTTAGTACAGGACTTAAAAACTCAGCTCTTTCGAATTTCAGTTCTATGCTTTCTATTAAAAATCTTCACTCGCAAGTAGAAGAAACTCCGATTCTAAAAGGAATCAACCTCGACATTAAGCCCGGAGAGGTCCATGCGATCATGGGGCCGAATGGATCTGGTAAATCAACACTAGCCAGTGTGCTAGCAGGTCGTGAGGAATATGAAGTAACTGATGGATCTGTTGATTTTCTTGGAGAAGATCTCCTTGAGCTCGACGTTGACGAACGTGCGCAAAATGGATTATTCCTTGCATTTCAGTATCCGATCGAGATTCCTGGAGTTACGAATGCGACATTCCTTCGTTCTTCCATCAATGCGATTCGCAAGGCGAATGGGCTGGACGAATTAAACGGTGCTCAAGCGCTAAAGCTCATTCGTGAGAAGATGGCTGCCGTTGAAATGGACCCTAGTTTTTTGAAGCGTTCACTCAATGAAGGCTTTTCTGGAGGAGAAAAGAAACGCAACGAGATGCTTCAGATGATGCTTCTCGAACCAAAACTCGCTATCCTCGATGAGACGGATTCTGGTTTGGACATCGATGCACTTCAGGTAGTTGCGAAAGCAGTTAACAGTATGCGAGATGCCAACCGATCATTTTTGGTCGTGACACACTACCAACGTCTACTCGACCATATCGTACCTGACTTTGTACACGTCCTTTATCAAGGTCGTATCGTTCGCTCTGGAGATAAGTCACTTGCACTTGAACTTGAGAAGCGTGGTTACGATTGGATCAAGGAAGAAGTAGATGCACAAACCGCCTAAACCACCCAAAATGGAAACCCTCACCGTGACTACTGCTGCTGTGACCGACAACCAACGTTGGGTAGATGGTTTTGCCGAAAGGCCAGACCTTCAACAAGGCCCTGCTCAACTCGTCAGCTTTCGCCAAAACGCGATAGAAAAGCTTGCACAAACTTCCTTTCCAACTCGGAGAGATGAAGATTGGCGATACAGTGATTTTACTCGTGCCCTCAATGAGGATTGGGCAACACAAGTTGCTCAGGCTCCTCAAGTTGTAAGGAATACTTTTGAAATTCCAGATTTTACGGGCTTTGTCCTCGTCACAATTGATGGTGAGTTTCAGCCTGACCTTAGCGATACAATTCCCGGACTTGTTGTTAGCACTACCGAAGCGCTGATTGATGATGCCACACACGGATCATGGATTGCTGAGCGTCTCTCCAGTTTTGCAGAAGATGATAATGCTTTTACGAATTTAAATGCAGCTTTCGCTAAAACAAGTCTCTTCCTTTCGATAGGAAAGAACGAGAAAATTGGGAAGCCTGTACATGTCATTCACTTAGCTACACGAAACGCATCGAAGCGATTTATAAATAGCCAAGTGTTTGTTCGCATTCCGCAAGGTGCTGAACTAACTATTGACGAGACTTTTGATACTCTCGCGCAAGGTGAAGCCATCTTCAGAAACCACGTGATCCGTGGATCAGTAGATGCGCAAGGCCGCTTGGAATATCGTAGCATACAGAATGAAGGCCGAAACGACTATCACGTTTCAAACGCAAATTTTGATCAAGCTGGCACTGGTTACATAGATCATACCCGAGTTGATTTAGGTGGATCTCAAGTACGCAACAACCTTGACATTAATCATAAAGGTGCTGGTCTTGAAACACATATGGCTGGACTTTTCTTTGCAAGAGGCCGTCAACGAATAGACAATCAAACCTTCCTAGACCATGCTTTCCCGCACGGGGAGAGTAATGAAATCTACAAAGGCATTGTAATGGACAACGCTGTTACCTCCTTTAATGGAAAGGTGCTTGTACGTCCTGATGCACAAAAGACGAATGCATACCAGCAGAATGACAACCTCATCATAGGGACGAAAGCCGAGGCGAATGCAAAACCTCAACTTGAGATTTTCGCGGATGATGTAAAGTGTTCGCATGGTGCTACGATCGGACAGATGGACGAAGCTCCATTGTTTTATTTAATGGCCCGCGGCATTGATCGCGGTACAGCCTTGGGTATGCTACAACGAGGTTTTCTACTTGAAGTCCTTGATAGAATTAACTCCGAAGCTGTGCGTGCATATGTAGAGCATATGCTCATGGCCAAGTTTAACGAAGCCTAAGCATGCAGAAGACCGCTGCCAAATCTTTTCCGATTGAGCGTATTCGCGCTGACTTTCCCATTCTCCAAACGGAGATGAATGGAAAGCCTTTGGTGTTTCTAGACTCCGCTGCAAGTTCACAGAAGCCGCAGCAAGTTTTAGATACCATTGAGCAGTACTATGAGCATGATAATGCGAACGTACATCGTGGAGTCTATGCACTTTCGCAGAGAGCAACCGACGCCTTTGAAGCTGCTCGTAAAACAATGGCAGCTTACATCAATGCTCCTGATGAACACGAAGTAATCTGGGTGCGTGGATGTACGGAAGGCATCAACTTAGTAGCTTCTACCTATGGCCAACGTTTCAAAACTGGTGATGAAATTATCGTCAGCCACATGGAGCACCATAGCAATATTGTGCCTTGGCAGATGCTCTGCGAGCGCACAGGAGCAGTATTGAAGGTCATTCCAGTGCTCGACAATGGCGAGCTGGATATGACTGCATACAAAGAGCTTTTAAGCGAGCGTACGGTATTTGTGAGTGTCGTTCATGTCAGTAACGCACTCGGCACGGTAAACCCTGTGGTCGAGATCTGCAACATGGCGCATGAAGTCGGTGCTTCAGTCTTAATTGATGGTGCGCAGGCTACTCCTCATGGCAAAGTTGATGTCCAAGCGATTGGATGTGATTTTTACACGTTTAGCGGTCATAAGATGTGCGGACCCACTGGTCAAGGCATTTTGTGGGGGAAGAGAGCATTACTTGAAAGTATGCCACCCTACCACGGTGGTGGTGAAATGATTGACAAAGTCAGCTTTGAAGGGACAACCTATAATGTGATCCCGTTCAAATTCGAAGCAGGCACGCCTAATATGGCCGGTGCAATTGGTCTTGCGGCTGCAGCTGACTACATGACCAGCCTTGATCTCGATTCTATTGAACAATACGAAGCTGACCTGCTCGCTTATGCAACAGCAGAGATGTCTAAAATTGAAGGATTGCGGGTTATTGGAACTGCATCAGAAAAGCACAGTGTGCTAAGTTTCCTTGTCGGAGATATGCACCCATATGACCTAGGCACTTTACTAGACAAACAAGGTGTTGCTGTGCGAACTGGCCATCATTGCTGTCAGCCACTCATGGAGCGCTTCGGGATTCCAGGAACGGTACGTGCAAGCTTTGCATTTTACAATACAACTGAAGATGTAGACAGGCTTGTTTCTGCTACTACTCGGGCGGTAAAAATGTTGTCATGACCATAGCTGAACGTCAAGCTGAAATAATCGATGAATTCGAGATGTTCGATGATTGGATGGACAAGTACGAGCACATCATTGAGCTTGGCAAAGACCTTCCTCTGATCGATAGTGCTTTCAAAGATGAAGAGCATAAAATCCGTGGATGTCAAAGTCAAGTTTGGCTTCATGCAGCTCCTGAAGGAGAAAAGTTGAGGTTTACTGCAGACTCAGATGCGATCATTACAAAAGGATTGATCAGCTTAATGGTCCGAGTATTAGATGATCAGCCAGCCACGGAAATCGCAAAAACAGAGTTGGGTTTTATTGAGAAAATAGGGTTGCATGAGCACCTCTCTCCTACCCGATCAAATGGTTTGCGTTCGATGGTTAAGCAAATGAAGCTTTACGGAATTGCGCAAGCAGCTCAACAAAATGCCCAAGCGAATGGATAAGGAAGCAATGCAAGCGGCGATAAAAGCACAGATTAAAACTGTGTTTGATCCTGAAATTCCTGTCGATGTATGGGAGCTAGGTTTGATCTATGGCGTCGAAATCGACGACGATGGCGCAGTGAAGATTATCATGACCTTGACCAGTCCGATGTGTCCTGTCGCCGGATCGATGCCGATGGAGGTACAAGAGAAAGTTGCTGTTGTTGAAGGAGTTACCGACGTCGATCTTTCGCTGGTTTACGATCCTATGTGGACGAAAGACCGGATGAGCGAAGAGGCGAAGCTTGAATTAGACATGTTTTAATAATGAAACTGAGTGCTTCTGACGAATATGGAATTCGGATTCTGTTACGTATTGCACGTGCAGGAGAGGAGGAAGGTTTGACTACTGTGAAGCTAGCAACGCTGGAAGATATCAGCATGAGTCATGCGGGCAAAGTGCTCCGCTTGTTAAGACAGGGAGGATTTGTGGAGAGTACCAGAGGCAATCAAGGTGGGTACATGCTTACGCGAAAACCCGAAGCGATCAATATCGGGAAAGTACTAGCTGCATTAGGAGGCCGTTTGTTTGACGCAAGTTTTTGCGCAAGCCATTCACCTACTGAGAAGCTCTGCACCAATTCTGTCGATTGTTCTGTGCGTTCGCTATGGCGCATGGTACAATTCAATGTCGACCAATTGCTCGCTGATGTTAGTCTTGCAGACTTAATTGGTGGTGAAAAAGAGAGTGCTTTGGTCTTGAAAGGAAAGGTGCTGGAGAAATCCTAAAAAGCTACATTCGCGATGCTGGCTGCGTAGTTCAACGGATAGAACGACCCTCTCCTAAAGGGTAGATGTGGGTTCGATTCCCGCCGCGGCTACTAATTGATTCTACCTACTCAATCTCTACTTCCATCCACACCGGCTGGTGATCGCTAAATTGAAAGTCCTGACGGATTCCGCGAGTCGAAACGGCTCTTAGGCCTGGGCTGATTAAGAAATAATCAATGATGGTGACGAAGCTGGAATCCCTCACGTAAGGATCAGGAATTTTCCGATTTGTTGGTGTCCGAGCATCATAGATCCAAGTCCAGCCTTCCTCAGGAAAGGCATCTGGAGCAGGTAATTGAGTAAATCGTTTCTCAGGATCCGAGATAAAACGATCGTAAGGGAAATTTGGAGGAGTGAGGTTCCAGTCGCCACCCACTACCACGAGATTGCCTTTCGCATGTTCCTCTTTTAGGAAATTTTCCAAGTAGCCCAGTTGCGCCTTTTTGAGATCTCCATTGTCGTAAGCGCTCAGGTGAACATTGACGACACTTAGTGTGCGGCCATCATCTAAGGGAAAACGTTCGACGAGAATGCAGCGGTCGAGTTGAAAAATCTTGTCTGGCCAAGGGAACTCACCAGGAAGTTGATGCCGCTCTGATCCAGGCAATGGCTGAAAAGCACTAAAGCTTGCGAGTCCACTGTATACATCTCCGTAAACATTCCACGGCTCTAGTACTGGAATCGGAACACGTTCGTTGATGTAGTTCGGCGCAAACGATACGTTATATCCTTCTTTGGCCGCCCTGAGTTCATCGAGCTGAAGACGATGGTAACTCCGTGCGCTCATGCTATCTACTTCCTGAAGAAGTATAAAGTCGCTATTGAGTGAACCTAACTGTTGTTTGATTCCACGCATGTAGCGCTCGACATGATCTTCGGGACTTCTCACCATTTTCCCATGGCTGACTAGAAAGCCACCTGCATCCATGAAAAAATCTGCGTCAGACCCAAGTCCGCCATATCCAACATTCCAAGTTGCGAATCTGAGAACACTATCTCGGATCGTGTCTGGTTTTGGGTGCAAAGGGTAGCTCGTTACTGGGCTAATTCCTTCCGGTTGCCAGTCTACCAGTGAACCCCGTATAAGTGCAATTGCAACATATGCGAGTATGATGAGGGCAACAATGCCGATGAGTTTTAGCGTAAGCTTCACAGCGACAAGGTAGTTAGTCCAACCCAAGTACGTTGGCCATTGTGAAGACACCTTTTTTACCGATCAAAAACTCAGCAGCGAGTACAGCCCCAATTGCAAAACCTTGTCGAGATTTTGCATGATGTGACAGTTTAATTTCATCAACTTCACTTTCAAAAGCGACGGTGTGGTCGCCATACACTTCGCCTTCTCGGATCGCAGTAATTGGAATTACATTAGTTGTCAAAGGTTCTTGTTGATTTTCGAGACTCCAATTCTTGTATTGCGACATTCCAGATAGTATGCCTTCGGCAAGGGTTACAGCGGTTCCGCTAGGGGCATCAACTTTATGAATGTGGTGTGTTTCTGAGACGGCAGTGGAGTATTGATTTGTTGGTCCAAGAAGTTTTGCGATGAGCTGGTTGGCCGCAAAAACGACGTTTACGCCGATACTCATGTTGGATGCGTGAATGAAGGCAGTTTTTTGTTCCTGATCAATTATTGCTTGGAGGGTTGTGCTACTCCATCCTGTTGTGCCACTCGCCACGGGAATACCTGCATGGATGGTTTGAGCAACTAATGCTTCTGCAATATCTGGAAGGCTGAAATCGATGGCCACGTCGGCTTTGCTAAGTAAATCATCAGTTAGCGGAGTTGATGCTGAAACGCGTCCTGCAATCTGATGTCCACGGCCCTTTGCAGCTTTTTCGATGAGTTTGCCCATGCGTCCGTAGCCGAGTAGGAGAATGTTCGCCATGGGGTGAAGATGGGGAAGAGAAAAGAAAAAATTAGGAATGGGCGATAGTTCTTGGGTGATTTGTGTTGGTTTTGGATTTTAGTAGTGTGGTGAGTGATTACATATAAGCAATATGCGATCAGTTGGGATTTGAAAGAGGGCCAATCCATCTCATATAAGCGATATACGATCAATAGGGAATAGGAAAGAGCGCCAATCAATCTCATATAAGCAATATGCGATCAATAGGGAATAGGAAAGAGCGCCAATCAATCTCATATAAGCAATATGCGATTAGTCAGGATTTTGCTCCAACGCAATCAATTTCATATAAGCAAAATGCGATCAATAGGGAATTGCAAAAGCGCGAATACATCTCATTTAAGCGATATGCGATCATTTCAGATTTGAAGGAGTGCCAATCCATTTCATATAAGCAATATGCAATCAGTCAGCATTTGCACCAACGCCAGTCCATTTCTTATAAGCAATATGCGATCAGTCAAAAATCCACTGCAGAAGAATATTTCAAATTTTTCAAACAAAAACATGGAATGGACCATTTTGCTTCGTCTACATATCAAACAAATCGTTTAAAAATGGCATTAAGTAAAGAAAGCCTCTACTTAGACTCTGACAGAAGAACCTGTAACATTGCAAAAGCAATTTCCCACCCTGCAAGACTCCTCTTGCTAGACCAACTTAAAGATGGCCCCTTAGAATTCTGCCAATTAGCTGAAGATCATCCTCTGTCACAACCAGCTCTAAGCCAACATCTTAGAATCTTGAGAAGGGCTAGATTGGTCGAATGTGAATGTCACGGTCGGATGAGCATTTACCAGTTAATTGAGGAAAACCAACCTACTTGGCTACTTGCGATTTTGCAAAAAAAGCGTACGATGCGACGTTACACTTCAGCCGCTTGATTAAAAAAATCTAACTCACCCCATCCAACGCCTCTTGCGCCTTCTCCCAAGTCTCCATCGCTGCTTCTAGGTCCTTTTGAACTTGAGCGTGTTGCTTAATAGTCTCTTGTGCTTCCGGCTTCTGGTAATAATCAACATCAGCCAGTAGCATCTCTAACTTCGTACTCTCTTTTTCGAGCTTATCTACTTTACGTTCCGCATTCTGAACAGCACGGTTTAAAGCCTTCAATTCATCTTGGCTTATCGCTGGTTTCGCTTTTTCACCAATTGCCCCACGGGAGGTTTTAGCGGAAGCTGCTTCATTTTTAAGCTTCGCTGCAGCCGCACTACTCTTTGACTGTAACTCTACTGCACGCATGTCTTCCATTGCGCGCTTCTTTAGATATTCCTCAATATCTCCAATGTGAGTTTGTACTCGACCATCACGAAACTCAATCACATTATCCGTCAATCCTTCAAGGAAATCACGATCGTGACTAACCACCACCAGTGCTCCTTTGTAATCTTTAACGGCTTCTTTCAGAACGTCCTTCGAACGCATATCCAAGTGGTTAGTAGGCTCATCGAGCACCAACACATTACTTGGCTGCAAAAGCAAACTCGCCATCGCCAGTCGAGCACGCTCACCTCCACTTAACACTTTGACTTTCTTATCGTGATCAGCACCAGTAAACATCATCGTGCCTAGGATATTGCGAAGCTGCGTGCGCATTTCAGGCGGACTTACACTTTCTAAAGTTTCTAGTAGCGTTAAGTCACCGTCTAAGCGATCGCTTTGATCTTGAGCATAGTATCCAAGCTCCACATTGTAACCAGGAGTGACCTCACCACCAGTAGGCTCCAACTCTCCAATCAATATTTTTGCAAGCGTTGTTTTGCCCTGCCCGTTTTGCCCTACAAAGGCAACTCTTTCTCCTCGACGAAGCTGAAAATCTACTTTGTTAAACACCTCTTTCTCACCATACGATTTCGCTAGGTTTGTTCCAGCTAAAGCGATATCGCCCGACCTCGGTGGAGCAGGGAACCTCAACTTCATTGCACTCGTATCGAGCTGATCCAACTCAATGCGATCTACGCGGTCGAGCTTCTTCTGCATGCTCTGCGCCATTTTCGTTTTAGTCGCCTTTGCGGCAAAACGCTTGATGGTACGCTCACGTTCAGCAATCATTTTTGCCTGGTTCTTGGCCGAGGCTTCTAGGATTTCACGACGCTCTGCACGTTGCAACTCGTAATCAGAAAAGCTAAAAGCATAGTCGTAAAGCTTAGCTCCTTCAATCTCAACGGTGCGCTTGGTTACATTATCTAAGAAGGTCCTATCGTGAGAAATCGTGATCACCGCACCTTCATATTGCATCAGCCACTTTTCCAGCCAGAGAATACTCTCAATATCCAAGTGGTTTGTAGGCTCATCCAAAAACAGATAATCAGGCTTGCCTAAGAGCATTTTAGCTAGTTCAGCTCGCATTTGCCAGCCACCAGAAAAAGTACCCAGCTTTCGCGAAAACTCTTTTGGCCCAAATCCTAATCCACGCAAAACCTGCTCTATTTGAGCATCTTGCTGATCTCCGCCCATGATGTGAATCCGCTCATGTAAACTTGACATGTTCTCGATCAACTTCGCATATGCATCACTTTCGTAGTCAGTACGCGTATTCAGTTGCTCTTCAATCTTCACTAAACGATCCTCGATGCTCCGTAAATCATCAAAAGCACTCTCTGCAAGCTCTCGAACTGTACGCTCTTTAGGAGGGTCGAGATCTTGGTGTAGATAGGCTACTCGGGCTTCATTAGGAATAGTCACATTCCCTTCCATAGAGTTGAGCTCACCCACAATGATTTTCACAAAAGTGGATTTCCCCGCACCATTACGGCCTACCAAGCCGATCTTTTCACCCGGCTTTATTGCGAGATTGACACGATCGAAAAGAACTCGATCACCGTATTGTAGGTAAATGGATGCAGCTGAAATCATAAGCGGCCGCAAAGGTAGGCAATTGCAACTACGATTCAGTGCATTTCATGAGTAGCTGATCGTTGCGAGGCATAACTCGCTATGGCAGGTAAAAATCCTATTTCGCTTTCGCTAGGGTAAAACCGAATGTGCTTCCTAAATCAGCCGAACTTCGAACATTAATCGTCTGTTCATGTGCTTCGATAATGTGCTTAACTATTGAAAGCCCAAGTCCCGAACCTCCCGCTTGTCGACTTCGAGATTTATCAATCCTGTAGAAACGTTCAAATATCCGGTGCATGTGATCTTCAGAGATACCTATTCCATCATCGGCCACCTCAATTAAAATGTTCGTGTCCATGTCGTAAAAAGCAACCTTGCTCGTCCCATTTTCTTTACCATACTTTATTGAATTATTGACCAAGTTGATCAATACCTGACGGATATTTTCACGATCAGCTAGGACCATGAAATTCGCACTTGCAGCTGGCTTCAACTTCAGTTGTATATCTTTTTGATGGGCTTTCATTTCTAATTCATCAAAAACTTCATTTACTAAATCAAGAATCCCAAATACTTGCATATCAAGAACCTCCTTCCCGTTCTCGAGACGAGCAATACTTTCAAGGTCTTCTACTATAGTATTTAGACGCTCAACGTTTTTCGCAGCTTTCTCTACATACTTTCTTTTAACCTTTTCATCTTCCAAAGCTCCATCTAGCAAAGTTTCTAGATACCCTTGTATATTAAAAATTGGCGTTTTTAATTCATGAGAAATATCTCCTAAAAACCGTTGCCGGTACTCGTCAAACCGTTTAAGCTCAGCGATTTGCAAATTTTGCTCTTGAATCCAATTAGATACATCTTCCTCAACTTGCTCAATAATATCCTCCCTTACATTTACAGATTTATACTTTTCTTCAGGAGTTAATTTCTGCTGATGAATTGTCTTGTAGACTAGTTTAATCTTCCGGTAAATATATCTGCGCAAATACTGTAAAAACACAACATAGCCAACTATGAGAGTTGTCAGTGCGCTAAGTGCACCTGCCCAATAGGACATCTCCCCAAAAAAAGCTAGGACTACACATAACAACCCAACAATAACCGAACTCACACCCGCTGCAAAAAATGCTATTTGCTGAGGAGTTGGATTTTTCGACTTGTTAGGGTCTGTACTTATGTTGGCCAATGACATGCGCTAGAACTCAAATTTGTACCCAATCCCTTTCACTGTTTTGATATAGTGATCGCCAAGCTTTTCGCGTAATTTCCGGATATGGACATCAATCGTACGGTTACCAACAATGACATCAGAACCCCATACCTTTCGGTAGATTTCATCGCGAGAAAAAACCTTCCCAGGCTTACTCAATAAAAGGCGCAGCAACTCAAATTCTTTACGAGGAAGCTCTATACGACTCCCCCCCTTCTCAATCGTCATACCCTCTAAATCGACGGCGATGTCATCAAACTCTATGACATTTTCCATTGCCGTACCAGCAGCTTGTCTACGGCGGAGCATTGCGTTGATTCGAGCGACTAGAATTCTAGGCTTGATTGGCTTTGAGATGTAGTCATCACCACCCTGCTCTAGCGCTGCAATCTGAGAATAATCTTCTTGCCTTGCCGTCAGGAAGGTGATGATGGTGTTATCAAACTGATTATCACTTCTTAGCCTACGGCAGACCTCAACACCATCCATTTCAGGCATCATGATGTCTAGGATAATAAGCTCAGGTTGGATCCGCTTGGCTTCATCAAGACCTTTTGCTCCGTTGTCTGCAACAAAAACCTCATATCCTTCTTTCTCCAAGTTGTATTGGAGAAATTCAAGAATATCAGGCTCGTCATCAACAATTAGGATTTTCGTTTTAGTCATTGGAGCAGAATGTTGATTGCAAATGTATCCCTAACAATCCTTGCTTAGTTTAAGCCAAGGTTAAGAAGTGTATCAAAATTTGAACGACCTAACTTCAATCGGCTTTCCACTGAATCGGCTGCAATTGACCATAATTCAGGTGTTTGGCTAAAGCGATTACGCATTTCTTCCAAATCTTCTTCATTTATCCCATGCCGCTTGTAAAGCAACTCATAATTAACGAAAGCTAAACTGTCTTTTCGTTGACCAGTGAAATCCTGTAGCATAGCCTCCAATAGCATTGCGTCTGTCAGCACTTTTATTTCTTCATCCTCGACGGTAACCGCAGGACTTGAATCACCGCATGCAGTGCTGGTTGACGGTACAAGTAGCATAAGGCAGCAACGTAAAAGTATACTATTGATATTCATCTAGAACTTGTTTAGGTAATAGCAACTGTGTAAGCTTCGCATTTCCTGTAGTAAGATCAGCCCAGTGATTTCCTTCAAAACTAATGACTCCGATACCACAGGTTGGGACATTACTGATATATTCCTCCGAAAATTGAGCAATTGCACTTGTCGTAGCAGGATTGTGCGAGAAAATAGCGGCTACTTCATGCTCATCAGGAATTGATGCTATGGCACCAATCAACTGAGCAGTGAACGATTCATAGAGCGTTTCATCTCTTTTTATTGCTGAATCTGCAATTCCAAATTCACTTGCAAAGATTTTTGCAGTCGAAAGCGCTCGATTTGCAGGGCTACTTAAAATATAGGTAGGAATACATTCAACCTTCTTTAAGTGCCTAGCCATCAGTGGAGCATCGTGCAGTCCTCTTCGATTCAAAGGTCTGTCAAAGTCCGACAAACTACCGTCTGACCAGTCACTTTTAGCGTGCCTAACAAAGAGTATGTGTTTCATGACGTAAGTTTACGGTTTGTGCTTGTCATTACTCGAAGAATTAATTTCTACTTTTTGGATTAAAATTCTTCCTTGACGAAACGCATCCACCACGCTTGCGTAGTAAAAGTAATACATGTCTCTAGGCCGAAAAACTCAGTACAACCGCCCCTTTGCAAGAATGGGTATCAATGAAGTCATTGAATCTATCGCAGATGATGCTGTAGTTGGTGGGCAGACGCTGCGAGACAGTGACGACTTTCAGGTTGTTGACCACGCCAGTGGACTATGGACAGTAAAAGGCGAAACCTTTGAGACTGAGATCCAATTGACAGGCCGTAAAATTAAGGATTATCGTTGTGACTGTCTTGACTTTGAGCAACGTGAACAATGTGCGCACTTTGCAGCCCTAGTTGCTGTAGTTCATCTCCGAAAACAACCCAAAGCAAAAAAGAGTGCTGCACCACGACGTACTCAACTGAGCATGAAAAAACTCCTTAACTCGATTGAGGATCATGAACTCAGAGCGTTCATTCAGGATTATGCTAAAAAACACAGTGACTTTGCGCTCGACCTAAAAGTCCGTTTTGCAGAAGCACTTCCACTTAGCAACAGGTTTGAACAAGTCCTTACCCGGCTATTCAAACGCACAACTGATCATTACTCGCCTCGCCAAGCTAAACGTGTCACAGATGCACTTCATCAATTTGAAGAACAGCGCGAAAGATGGTTGGCCGATAAAGCCTATCTAGACATTTTCGAACTCAACACAACGCTGATACCTAAGCTGGTTGTTGTTATCGGAAAAGCTGACCGGGTCAATCTCGACATTAAGACTTACGTCAAAACCTGCATTTCAGAGCTGAGTCAAGTGGTGCAATCAAATCCTCCGCCAGTCATCCTTGAACGAATCGAATCTTGGCTTCAAGAAGAACGCCAGCGAGGAGCATATTTCAGAAATCAAGTAGATCTTCCTCTTTACGAACTAGGAGACTTACTTGGTGAATCAGTAGAGGAAACCAAGGCCGAAATTTTGGAGGCCAACGATACCTATGGAATAAGCGAGAGTAGAATTGAAGCATTAATGCAGCTTTACTACCGACACAATTTAAATGATGAAGCCGAGCGACTACTTATAGAGCATCTTGACCAGCCTCGTTTGGTTCTCGCTGCGCTACAAACAGAAATCTCAAAATCAAATTTCCGCAGAGCTGTAAAACTTGCTGGTGCAGCTTTAAAACATCAAAACAAATCAGAAGACGCTTTACGTCTACGCCAATTTTTGCTCGCAAGCGCAATCCCTGCAAAGAAGCTAGATTTAGTCGTCCAACATGCTCCAGCAGTCTTAGTCGCCACAAGTGATCTTGCTTCAGTGATGCCTTTTATTGATGAACTGGATGACGATTTAGCCAGACAAACATTTCAGGCCTGTCTCACTGAAGTTGTGGAATCAAGACTTCACACTGATGTGAAGTATGCACTTCGTGCAGAACTTCTTTTCAAGCTTGAAGACTACAATGCGCTAGAAAAGTTACTCTACCGAAGTGATTCAGATGTTTTGATAAAACAAATGATTCCAAAGCTCGTGGGTAAACTAGAGACCGAAGATTTCCAACTATTACTCGAAACCAAACTCCGGGAATACCTCTCTAATCGATTTGGTAAAAGTCCAGCAATTTGGGTTGCGGGGCTTCTTGACGACGTAGCGCGGAGATCTCGAAAAGACATTACAAGCTCACTCGTAGCTCGCATACGCAAGGATTTCAAACAGCGTAATGCACTTCTTGACGCACTAGATGCTGCTTTGCTTTGACCGTAGAATTGTGGACACTTGGCAAAACCAAGACGCCTTGGTTAAAGGAAGGTATAGCTCAATTTACTGAACGCTTACCCCACCTCACATCATTCGAATATGTCGAATGGCAAGGACCAAAGTTGCCAAAAAAACCTAGTCCTGATCAAATAAAGTCGCTTGAGGAGAATTATCTCTTAGATAAACTCAAACCGAACGATCAATTGCATCTCTTCGATGAAAAAGGGAAAGTTTTCACTTCTAGGTCTTTCTCCAATCACCTAGAAAAACTGCAACACCGGGGAGGTTCACGGATCATCTTTTTGATTGGGGGGGCCTTTGGTTTTGGCGAAAGCTTATATTCCCGAGCAAATGGTAAAGTCAGACTTAGCGACATGACGTTTTCACATCAAGTCATAAGAGTCATGGCTTTAGAGCAACTTTACCGAGGATATAGCATCTTGCGGGGCCTACCCTACCACAACGATTAAAAATGTTCGACCAACCTTTCATCATCAGCTATGCTATTATGGCAATCACCATAATAGTAAGCTACCTATGTTTTAATGATCGAGCGCTGTTCGAGAAACTCAAGCACAGTCCCTTTAGAGAACAAAACCACGGTGAGTGGTACCGTTTACTTACATCTGGGTTTGTCCATGGAAGTTGGATGCACTTGGGCGTAAACATGTTCGTCTTCTATTCCTTTGGACGTTTTACCGAGGGCGCAATCAATGGTTACTACACGATGTTTAGTGAATATGCATTTGCTTCGGCGATTGCTCCATTAATCTACTTAGCGCTTTATCTGCTAACCATTGTAATTGCGAATATCCCGACATTATTTAAGCATAAAGACAACCCTTATTACGGAGCAATTGGAGCCAGTGGTGCTGTTAGTGGTGCTACCTTTTGCTATATTCTCTATCTCCCTTGGGAAAAGATTTACCTATATGGCATAATTGGTCTGTACAGTATCGTCGCTGGCATTGCTTTTCTTATCTACAGCCAATATGCTGCTAAAAAAGGCGGTGATAACATCGATCATACCGCACACTTCTATGGAGCGATTGCGATGCCTTTGATGCTCATAGCGCTAAGACCTGGACTCATTGGTCATTTCCTAGAAATGCTAACCACAAATCGTCCGTTCTAATGGAAGACAATCCTTGGAAACTCGTCAAACGCACACGCGCTTATGAAAACCCGTGGATTGCAATTGATCATGATGATGTGATTAACGCTGCGGGAAACCCAGGCATTTATGGCGTGGTACGGTTTGAGAATCTCGCTATTGGAATCGTAACGCTCGACCAAAATGGCTACACAACTTTAGTAGGACAGTGGAGGTATCCACTCGAAAGATATTCATGGGAAATTCCTGAAGGTGGTGGCCCTAAAGGAGAGGCGCCCATCGAAGCTGCCAAACGAGAACTTCTGGAGGAAACCGGTATCACTGCAAAAAAATGGACGAAACTGCTCGAAATGGATTTGAGTAACAGCGTCACTGACGAACGAGCTTTCCTTTTTCTAGCTGAAGATTTAAGCGAAGGCACGGCAGCTCCAGAAGAAACTGAAGTCTTCCAAATCAAGAGGCTTCCCTTAGCAGAGGCTGTACAACTGGTCTTAAAAGGGGAGATTCGAGACTCGATGGCGGTTGTAGGTTTACTTGCTGCGGAAAGATTTCTTAATCAGCGATAAACTTGGCTTAATCTTTCCCTTGTAATCTGAGCAAAATCAGCTCAAAACACATGCGTTTACTCTTAGTAAGCCTCCTTACGTTATATAGCTACCTCAGCTTCGCACAGTTCAATCCCGATGCTGGAGTGATTGCTAGCTACACTGAAAGTGCTTCCTTTATTTCCAGCAGTAATCCATCCAACTTAGATCGCGCTTTTGATCGGAATCTGGATTCTCATTGGCAATCTGGCGCAGCTTTACCATACGGTTATATGGCCAGTGATTTCCAAAACCTGCTCAAAGGATTCAATGGAGATCGAAGTACCGATGGGGCACTAAATACTGGCGAAATCATCAAGCCATCCGACACCTTGCGCTTCAACCTTGAAGGTGAAAACGCTGGCAGAATTTCAATCAAGGTCGGTTTAAGAGGCGAGCTTTCGCTAAAACTCATTCCAATATCTGGCATGGTGAGCACTATAGCAACCTTAACAAGAGCCGATAACTATAAAATTCGGCATTATGTATTACCTGAAGGGTTTGATGGGAGCGTTGAGTTAACGGTAACAAATACAGCACAGGTATTTGAAGTAGCTGCAATGAAATCAAATATTGAGGAGTACGCTGGCTACCTTTCCTCCACTCCTCAGCGAGTTGGACAAGTTTGGATTCGAAGTTGGCCAGGTTCCCCCGGTGCAATCGAAGCTCGACTTGAAGGAACAGTAGATGGGGTTAATTGGTCGACAATAGAGCAACTCCATCCGGCTGCATTTCGGGAATATCCTGTAGTTCTAGATACGCCAAGATTACTTCTCGGTGTGCGCGTTGTCCAAGTTTTGGCTCCTGCCGATTGGGCTAAAGTGAATGTCTGGGAAATAAGAGCTTATGATGAGTTTGGACCTTTCGGCAAAACACCAGCGCAAGTAGATCCATCCATTTCTTTCGGAGAAATGCTTGGCGTAAATGGTCTTTGGGGATGGGGTTATGGAAAATATAGTGATGGTGTAGCTGATTCACTTGGACCTAAAAGGTTCTCATCTGTTTTCGCGAAAGCAAGAAACTACCATAACCTCGACTGGGATATTTCAGCACCAGGAGAAATAGCAGATTACTCGCAGATGGCTGCAGGAAATGGAACGCAAGCAAAGGGTTGGGTAAACTGGGATAGAGAGTATACCAATTGGAGAGAAGCAGGCCTAGAAGTCAATCCAAGTGTACGAATTTCAACACACGCGGAAGACGAATGGAATGATCCAGAGAATCAAGCACGGGTGTGGTCTAAAGACTTTGCTCAGCATTTCACCGACAGTATAGGTACCGTTGAGATTGGCAACGAACCATGGAGCTTCTCAGCAGCCACCTATTCAGCAATACTAGATGGAGCGATTGCTGGTTTTGCGGAAGCAGGAAAACCCTCTTCATCTACAGTACTCCCGTGCGCTTTACAAGCTGCTGACCCACATGTAGAATCTACTCGCAATGGAAAGAACTATATCGGTAATCGAATAAGTACCTCAAGCCTATCAAAGATTAAAGGCCTAAATGCACATGCATACTCCTTTTTAAATGATCGTATTGGGAATCGCCACTCCATCTACCCAGAGCATCCGGCTAGCAAATGGAACGAGCTCAATAATTTGTTACGATGGAGAAATACTAACGCTCCTCAATTACCGATATACCTCACGGAGTTTGGATATGATTCTCCTGGAGGCGGTGACGAGTGCGTTCATTCAGAATGTACAACAGAAGAAGAGGCTGCTGCTTATACGTTGAGGAGTATTCTTCTAGCAAACAGACTAGGCTTAAAACGGGCAGATTATTACTTTTTTGGTAATTCTGAACGATCAGGCTTATTCTCTAAAAGTGGCCTAGTTGGGAAAGTAAGCTCTGGAGCGCAGGACAAAAAGATAATGACCACGCTCAAAGATTTCGTAGATCAGCTAGCTGAGTATCGTGTTATTGAGATTATCGCAGAAGAATCTGATCGATACATATACAAACTCGAGAACCTTGCAGGAGAAACGCGATGGATAGCTTGGATTCCAAAATCTCTCTCAAGTTCTTCATTTGTAGCAACTGAATTATTGGGAAAACAACAAATATTCAATTTCGCACCAAGCCAAACATTGACAGGAGAGATATCGGCCTGGCCAAGTATCTGGAAATAAAAATGCGTAGTTCACTTCAAGTCACAGACTTGAGCAAACTACGCATCTTAATTTCAGAATGGTATTCCTACTCTCCTAAGAAAGGATAGCGATAATCGCGTGGAGGATTCAAATTTTCCTTAATCAATCGTGGACTTAACCAACGGTAAAGATTTAAAATTGAACCTGCTTTGTCATTTGTTCCACTTCCTCTCGCTCCACCGAAAGGTTGTTGCCCCACAACGGCTCCTGTAGGTTTATCATTAATATAGAAATTACCAGCGGCATTTTCTAGCGCAATTTCAGCCTCTGTTACAGCATATCTGTCATTAGCGAAAACAGCTCCTGTGAGTGCATATGGAGAGGTGGTATCAACAAGTTTGAGTGCCTTCTTCCAATCCTTGTCCGCATAGACATAGATAGTAAGCACAGGCCCGAAGAGCTCCTCCTCCATTGTTTCTGAATGAGGATCAGTCGTTACGATTACTGTTGGTTCAATGAAGTAACCTTCTGACTTGTCATATCCTCCACCAGCAATGATGGTAGACTTCTTGCTAGTTTTAGCACGCTTTATATAAGCAGAGATTCGATCGAAGGCAGGCTCATCAATAACTGCACCTAAGAAATTAGAGAAGTCTGTTGGTGTACCCATCTTGAGGGTCTTCATATCAGCGATCAGTCGTCTTTTGATCTTTGGCCAAAGGCTCTTAGGCAAGTACGCTCTTGAAGCAGCTGAGCACTTTTGGCCTTGAAATTCAAAAGCTCCACGCAAGAGTGCAACCGCTACCTGTTCAGGATCGGAAGATTTATGCGCAATTACAAAATCTTTACCGCCTGTCTCTCCGACAATTCGTGGGTAGGTTTTATACAGATTGATATTTGCCCCGATGGTACCCCAAAGCTGTTTGAAGACTTTAGTACTACCTGTAAAATGAAGCCCAGCAAAATCTGGATGCTTAAATACAACATCTCCTGCTGCGGGGCCATCTGCGAATACCAAGTTAATTACACCTGGAGGTAATCCAGCTTCTTCAAAAAGGTCCATGATTACATGAGCGCTGTATATCTGTGTTTCTGCAGGTTTCCATACACATACATTTCCGAGCATTGCTGGAGCTGCACACAGGTTACCAGCGATACTAGTAAAATTGAAAGGAGTTATGGCAAATACAAATCCTTCAAGTGGACGGTATGTCAGACGATTCCAAATTCCTTGTTCTGATTCTGGTTGCTGCTCATAGATTTGCTGCATATAAGTGGCATTAAATCTAAGGAAGTCACAAAATTCAGCTACCGCGTCAATCTCTGCTTGATAAGCAGTTTTTGATTGCCCGAGCATTGTAGCTGCATTCATTCGAGCACGATATGGCCCACTTAATAAGTCTGCTGCTCTCAAGAAGATTGATGCGCGGTGCTCCCAAGAAGTCGCAGCCCACTGCTCTCTGGCTTTTAGAGCAGCCTCGATGGCATCACTTACATCTGATTTTGTACCTCTGTAGAAGGAACCAAGAACTTTTTTGTGGTTATGCGGTTGGCGAATAGTTCGTTTTGATTTCCCTCCAACTTTCTTTCCGTTGATACGCTGGAATATTTCAATCTTTTCAGATTCCATTCGAGCAAGTTCTTCATGTAACTCAAGAGTTGCACTGTCTCCAGGAGCGTAAGGAGTAACGGGTTCATTATATGGGAGTGGAACCTCAAAAATGGCTTTTGACATGTTTTCGTTTTAGGGTTAGAACGTTGGGTGAAGGTAACATCATAAAGCAAAGAATTGATCTTGAAATCTGAATGTTAGAATGCAACCGCAGTTAGATTCCTTGCGTTGTATGTAATGGATAAAGGCTGCTTGTAGTAAATGGAATAATAAGATTATTAGTTTTAACAATAGTTTGCATAAAAGAAATAAACCATTAATTTTGCGCAGCTTTTCAAAAAATTCAGACACAAACTAAGTAACCATTCACACATGAATGTATCAACGAGTCTAAAAAAAATAGACGAAAAACTTGCTAAATGCAAGTTTGTAGATGCGGCAAAAGACTTTCACCATAAGTCGGCGCGCGTCCACACACTAAACTTGTTTAACCAAAAAGGTAAGCAATACCACCAAGATCTTACTGCTCTAGAAGAGCGTATCGGATCAAAAGGTAGTGTTGAAGTACTAGCAAGTCGACCAATTGAAGAGGATAACACAAGCGTTTCCTTATTCTCAATTGAAGGAGATCCTAAAAATGAAGAGCGTTTTAAAATGTTACTTCTTGTTGCTCGTCGCTGGGATGACAAAGGCCTCGTTATAGAGGAAGAATTTCTTCCAGTAGGAAGTACAGAAGAAGCTAAAAAATACTTCCCAGAGCAAAGTCTAGGTGCTAAGCGTATTCAACCACGTCTTAGCTTCATCACTCCAACGCGTAAGCGAGGAGGAAAAGGAGGCGGTCGCCCTCGTAAGCCAATTGGCCCTGGAGATCTGCATCGTCTTCCACTTGTTGGAAAGAGCGTAGTAGACGGTTTACACGCCGCAGGTATTAAAACATTCGCTTCTTTATCTAAAGCGTCAGATAAAGCGTTAGAAAAAGTCCGTGCGAATGCTGGACGTCGTTTCAAAAATTTCGACCCAACATTCTGGCGTTCTGCTGCAGCACACGCCGTTGCAGGTGAGTGGGATAAAATTGGAACACCACCAAAAGCTGTAAAAGTTACCAGTAAGAAAAATGCAAAGATTGATCTTCGCGCTCTTGCTGACACTGATTTGACCTCTGTTCCTAAAGTAGGTCCACAGATGTTAGATGCAATGGTTGCTAACGGCATCAAAACCTTCAAAGATCTTGCTGCTCTCACTGACGAGATGCTCGAGAAACTTCGCAAAGAAGGTGGACGTCCATTCGTCAATTTCGACATGAGCTACTTCCGCAAAGTGGGAGAGAAGAAGCTCGCTGGTTCGAGAACAATGCCTACTCCTCCTAAGCCAATGCCTAAGGCAAAGGTTAAGAAAGTAAGAACCAAAAAGGTTAAGGTCATTAATCCAAATGACCTTATTGTACTTCCAGGTGTAGGTGTTCAGCTAGTTGCTGCACTTCACAAAGCCAACATCAATACTTTCTCTGACATTGTAAAAGCTGATAAGGATGTTTTAGCGGAAGCTAGAAGCAATACCAAAGGCAAGTACAAGAACATCAACATCGCCTTCCTACAGCGTCAGGCGAAATACGCTGCTGAAGGACGTTTCGAGAAGTTTACAAAAGCTGTTAAGGTCGACAAGCAATCTGCGGCACCTGCAGCAAAGTTATCTGCAACTGAGCGTCAATTAGCTCGTCTTCAGAAAGCTACAAACAAAGATCTTGATGTCCTTCCTGGTGTAGGACCAAGTGTCAAGACAGCAATGAACGAAAAGGGAATTTCTACATTCTCTCAGCTGGCACGTGCTAAGGATGATATCCTTACAGCGATCAAGGAAAATGCTGGACGTCGTTTCGCGCGCTTCAACATTAACTTCTGGAAGGAAGCTGCTGCACTTGCTCACGCAGGTGAGTTCGACAAAATTCCAGTTAAGCCACCAACTGCTCCCAAGCCAAAGAAAGTGAAGGGCGGAAAGCGTGCTAAGCGAACCACTCGTCCAGCTCCAGCCCCTAAGAACAACAAAGACCTTATCTCTTTGCCAAGTGTAGGAGCTAAAGTTGTTGAGGCAATGCACGCCAACGGGATCAAAACTTTCAATCAGCTAGCAAGTGCTTCAGTAGAAAAACTTGTTACTGTATCTGAAGCTTCAGGTCCTAAGTATAAAGGATTTGCTGTTGACTATTGGAAGACTGTAGCTGCTCTTGCAAAAGACGGAAAGCACGAAGCTTATCCACCAGTTCCTAAAAAGGAGAAAAAAGCAAAGACTACCAAGAAGCGTAAGCCAAAAGCGAAGACTGCTTTACCTGAAGGAGCTGAAATGCTAACTGATCTTCCTGGTATCGGAGCGAAAGTTCAAGAGAAACTATTTGCTCTTGGAGTAAAGACATATGCTCAGCTTTCAAAAGCAACAATTACTTCACTCGAAGCAGTTCGTGATGAAGTTGGCTACCGCGTAGCTAAAGCAAATGTTCGTGACTGGAAAAACGTTGCTGCTCAGGCTGCAAAGGGAGACTGGCACTTGATCGATCCGTCAAAGTATGCTACCGCAAAGCCAGCAAAAAAGGCTAAAGCCTCTACTGCCCCAGCTGATGGTGATGACTTGACTCGCATCAAAGGTATCGGACCTAAGGCTCAACAAATGTTCCGTACGCGAGGCGTAAAAACCTATGCTGACATCATCAAAATGAACGATGATGCTCTCGAACAACTCGTTGATGAGTCTGGAGCTCGAAATACCAATGGTACTAAGGTGAAGGAAGCTGCTGGAAAGTACATTTCTAAGTCTAGCACTCGCGCAGTAAAAACTTCGGCAAAAGCGAAGCCAGCTGCTCGAAAAGCAGTTGCTAAGAAGAAGCCTGCTGCTAAGGCGAAACCAGTCGCTAAGAAGGCCGCTGCAAAAGTTAAGCCGGCTGCAAAGAAGACGACTACAAAGGCAAAGCCAGTAGCTAAGAAAGCTAAGCCGGCTGCTCGTAAAACAGCTGCCAAGGCAAAACCGGTTGCTAAGAAGACCGCTGCAAAAGCGAAGCCAGCTGCAAAGAAGGCCGCTACTAAGGCTAAACCGGCTGCTCGTAAAACAGCTGCCAAGGCAAAGCCAGTTGCTAAGAAGGCGACTGCTAAAAAGCCAGCTGCTCGCAAGACTGCTGCGAAGAAGAAGTAAGCTTCCCTAGAAGGGTATTCATACAAAAGCCGCATGCATCGAAAGATGTGTGCGGCTTTTCTTTTTGTGTCGAACAGTTAAAATCAGATATCTTTTATTACCGCCTCAGGTAAAAAAGAACTAGCATCTCCCCCACCCTTAATAATCTCTCTAACAATGGTACTTGAGATATGAGAATAAGCTGGTCTTGAGATTAAAAATACGGTCTCTAAACCTCCACCAACGATATCGTTCAATTGACTTATCGTCTTTTCGTAATCGAAATCAGACGCATTTCGCAATCCACGAAGTAAGTATCGAGCGCCAATCCTCTGGCAGTAGTGTGCCGTGAGTTTCTCAAAACTGTCAACCACAACCTTCTCTTCATCTGCGAAGGTTTCTTTGATCCACTTAAGTCGAGTATCCAGATCGTTAAGGTACTTCTTTTGAGAATTGACCCCAATCGCTATATAGATCTTGTCAAATAAAGGAAGTGCTCTTTTTACGAGATCAACATGACCTGTTGTAATCGGATCAAAACTCCCAGGGAATACGGCGATCTTCATTTCGTTCGGATTTTCTAGCGCTAGTATACGTCTACGGATTTGTCCTTTAGGTGTTATGTCGTGTCCTAATTCGACCTAAGCGAGAGTTCAATAGGATTGAAATTCTCAAAAAATCGCTCGCGACTCTTCACCCCTCCATCTTTCATGAAAGAGAACACTTGTTGATGATAGTAGCGATCACCCACTAGATACATTCGGTTTCTGACTACTGTCGGACGTTCTTCTCCGTAATTAATACGAAAAATCCACCCTTCAAATCCACCAGAAACAATCGGCTGAGAGATCACGATTTCACCACCAACAGATTCGTTGGCTGCTAATACAGTCTGCTCAAAGAATGCCTGGATTCTTTCGACACTATCCTTTGGAAATGCACCGGGAGCGTAGTTAATTACCGTGAGCATGTAAAGGCGATTGCCCGTCATTGCATCATCATCCTTACAGAAATATGTAGTGAATGGCATGTCACCAAGCGCTGTCAAAACTGTATCACTAATCTCCTCAATTTCTCCAGGAAAAAAGGCAATAGGCTTCTTTTCATCATCAATGCGCAGCGGCAACCATTCCACTTGACCAAAGCTTATGCTTCCGCAAAACAGCAGTAAAACCAGTAGTATCAACGTCCCTTCAAGTCTTTTCACGCTGTAATAACGCTACTATCCACAAAAACGTCCATAGAAATACCAGCCTCTCGCAACAAAGGCTACTTTTGCAGCCTAAGCACATTCAATGGACACCAACAATTTTATCGAAGAATTCATCGTCGAGGACCTGGACAAAGGTCGATTCGAAAAAGTGCACATGCGTTTTCCGCCTGAGCCAAATGGATACCTTCACCTCGGGCATGCTTTCTCGATTTGCCTTCAGTTTACAACTGCAAAAAAATTTGGTGGCAAAACCAACCTGCGATTCGATGATACCAACCCTCTGGTTGAAGAAACCGAATATGTCAATGCCATACGCGAGGATGTGAAATGGCTAGGCTTTGATTGGGAGGATCGAGAATTTTATGCTTCAGATTACTTCGAGCAGTTATACACTTTCGCAAAACAACTCATAGAACAAGGCGATGCCTACATAGACGATCAATCACCAGAGCTGATTGCAGAGCAAAAAGGGACCCCAACAAAACCAGGAACGAACAGTCCTTTTCGAACTAGGTCTGTTGCAGAAAACCTAGACCTTTTTGAACGCATGCGTAAAGGCGAATTCCCTGATGGAACTCGAATTCTTCGTGCTAAAATAGATATGGCTAGTCCGAACATGTTGATGCGCGACCCGCTCATTTATCGCATTAAGCACGCTACCCATCACCGCACAGGCGATGAATGGTGCATCTACCCGATGTACGACTTCGCACACGGTCAAAGTGATTCCATCGAAAACATCTCCCATTCTGTTTGTACACTGGAGTTCGAAAATCACCGTCCAGTCTATAATTGGTTCATTGAAAAGCTAGGAATTTTCCCAAGCCGCCAGATAGAATTTGCGCGTCTCAACTTCACCTACACAGTGATGGGTAAGCGGAAAATG
>CALDTK010000299.1 GCA_937924035.1 uncultured Saprospiraceae bacterium
CGCAGCAACCCCTCGACCTGGCGAGTGATTGGGTGATTGAGAATGTCACTTTCAGCCGAGGCCGTAGCCGGGATCTTGGCCGCCCGCAGGGCCGCCGCCATGTCTTCCACTTCCCTGTTACTGCGCACAATAACGGCGATCTCGTTAGCTGGAGTTCCGCTTTCAATTTCCTTTTTGGTCTGTTCAATAACAAAATGATCTTCCACCGCCTGATGGGCAAACGAACGCTCGGTTACTTCTGAACCCTTAACAAACGCTGCCGACAAAGGGACACGCAAATCCACCAGCGGCCCGTCCTCTACAGCGATCAGACTATGCGCCGCGTCCAAGACCTCTTGGCCTGAGCGGTAATTTTCGGTCAGACTGATAGCGACCGTATCTTTAAAGTGAGATTCAAAATATAAAAAGTTCTCCAGCGATGCGCCTTGGAATCGAAAGATCGCCTGCTTCTCGTCCCCCACCACAAAGATGTTTGGTCGGTCGTGATAGTTGGACAACAGTTCTAGAATTTTGTTCTGGGCACCGTTCACGTCCTGATGTTCGTCCGCCAGCACGTACTGATATTGCTCCTGCAAGTCTCGCAACATGTCCTCGTCACTCTCTAGCGCCCGGACAGTTTCTACAATCATGTCTTCAAAGTCGTACAGGCCCGCCTCACGCAACTCAGCTTCGTACATCCTATATACCGTATTCAACGCCAAGTTCTTGTCGATACTTTTAAGCACGTCTTTGTACTCGCCACGCTCTTTACCTTTGTGTGCACCCTTTGTGTGAAATTGCTCAATGTCCTGAAGTGAAGTTTCTTGGATAGCAATCAATTCCGCCAGGCGGTCCGGCGAGATGTATTCTCGCTTCAAATCGCTGATCGTGCCCATCAACGGGCGCACATAGTATTGCGGATTACCACCTGGGCGCAGCGCGTCCACTTGCCCGCTTTCCAAAATGTCTTCAATGATTTTAATCCGGTCCAAGTCCGTCGCCGCCTGCCCACCTACCACCGTCGGATACGAGTCCGGATAGCGCCCGATCAGTCCACCCGCAAACGAGTGAAAGGTACTGATCGTCACCCGATACGCCTCACTTCCAATATAGCGAACCAGCCGTTCCCGCATAGCCTTAGCACCACTCTCGGTAAAAGTCAGTGCCAAGATACTGTCCGGTGCCGTATCCGTCTGCAACAAAATATTCGCAATCCGCAACGTCAATATCTGCGTCTTCCCCGTCCCCGGCCCAGCAATAACCATCACCGACCCATCGATAGTGTCGACGGCTTTTTTCTGGGCTTTGTTTAGCTGCGCGTACGCCTCAGTAAATGCCGTACTTCCCGAAGAGTCTTTCATAGAAGTATTATAGCAAGCAACCACTTACTACACGAACCCATCCTTCTGCTGCTCCCACTTTTGCTTGAAGACACCATCCTCAATTTTAAGAAGCTCTGCAGGTGTGCCGTCCTCGACAATTTTCCCTTCCTCAATCACAACAATCCGGTCCATTTCTCGCAACGTCGACAGGCGGTGTGCGACTGCAATAACTGTTCTTCCTGCGAACAGTTCGCTGAATCCTTGCTGGACAATCTTTTCACTCTCTCCATCAAGCGCACTAGTAGCCTCGTCCAACACTAGGATCGGTGCGTCTTTCAACATCGCTCGGGCGATAGCCACGCGCTGGCGTTGCCCCCCAGACAACTTGACGCCGCGCTCCCCTACCAGCGTGTCATATTGCTCGGGTAGAGACTGAATAAAGTCGTGAGTATGCGCTTTTTTACTTGCCTCAATCACTTCGTCCATGGAAGCTTCTGGTTTAGCATACTGAATGTTCTCAAATACACTACGATGGAAAAGCGTTGTGTCTTGGGGAACAAAAGCAATCTCCTGTCGTAGCGAATGCAATGTGACCTCTGCGATTGACTTGTCGCCAATTTTTACGACACCTCTATCAGGATCGTAATGCCGAAGAAGTAATTTAATTAACGTAGTTTTACCAGCGCCGGAAGTACCTACCACACCCACCCGTTCGCCTGGGTTAATGGTCAAATTAAAATCAGAGAAAATTGTCCCGTTACCTGTTGGGTAACTAAAGTTAATCTGCTCAAATAAAATGGCTTTATTTGCTGCCGCCAGACTCACTTCACCTTCAGGTAAGTATTCTGTTTCTGTCTGTAGTTCTTTGACAGAATCAGTCAGGCCACTCCAGTTTCTCAATACCTGCAATAACATGTCACCCACATGCCAGAACACAGTTGTGATTGACGGCAACACTCCTGCAACTAAGACAAAATCGCCAACAGTCATTGTTCCCGCAGCAAATTCTTGAAGACTCAACCAAATGAGCACAATACTTAGTAGTGCTACCCCTATTCCCTGATGGAATTTATTTAATACAAACCAAAAGCCCTCAGACGCCAGCGAATCTCGACTTCTAACTATAGTTTTACGCAGACGGCTCTTCTCGTGCTCATCGGACGCAAACGAGTGCACCAAAGAAATATTACTTACCGAATCCACTAACTGGCCATCATATACCGCACCTCGATCCCAAACTTTCTGCGAAGCTGCATATAACTGTTTTAGTAAAAAGTATCCTATGAACCAAAATACAACAAACCAAACTGAAAAAGCATAGAAAAGTATTGGCGAAGCAATAAATAACAAAACACTCGACACAAGCAAGGCTGGAACAGCCCAAGCCACCTCCCACGGAAAGCTTTCCACAAAGTGGCCTGTCGCTTTGCTTATTTGATCAATACGTTTGGTTAGCTGCCCAGAAAATTTATTTTCAAAATAATAACTTGGCCGTCTAACCAGAATAGAAAATAATGACGTATTAACTCGATCAAACGTATTGATGTTTAGATATACATCCATGATGTGTGCGATTCTGTAACAAATTTCTTGAAGTATTAGCACCCCAGCAACTGCATAAAATGCGTAACTAATATCCGAAAACAAAAAATCTATGTTTTGTGTCTCTACAGCATAGTCAGCGATCAATTTTAAGAAATATGGTACCGAAAAAGCCAATGTATTTCCTAAAAAAATAAGTATCCACATCAAAATCACCACACCTTTATAGGGTTTAATGGCGTACCAAAGCATTTGCCAAGCTGTTTTCGGCATATGGAACAGCGTACCACAAAACAAAAACCGCCAGTGGCGGTTTTTTGTTTTAATAACTCTTCAACCTCCTTGCCTTCTCATGCTGGCGAATCTTCTCTAGCGCTTTAGCTTCGATCTGTCGAATACGCTCACGCGTCACACCGAATTCTTTTCCTACTTCTTCCAATGT
>CALDTK010000300.1 GCA_937924035.1 uncultured Saprospiraceae bacterium
AAGTCTTAACAACAAGTTCCGCTAGCCTCTCTGCCAAGAACTACTCATTATGAGAAAAAGAAAGCCAAAAGTCCGGATTCTTCAGCCGGATGCTCGCTACAGCGACCCGACTGTCACTCAGTTCGTCAACATGTTGATGTACAGTGGTAAGAAGTCTACAGCCTTCCGTATTTTCTACGATGCAATGGATATCGTTAAAGAAAAGTACGAAGGTGAAGAAAACGAGCACGAAGTCTGGGAAAAAGCGCTCAAGAACGTCATGCCTGGCGTTGAGGTGCGTAGCCGCCGTGTAGGTGGTTCAACTTTCCAGATTCCTACAGAAATTCGTCAGAAACGTAAGGTTTCTATTGGAATGAAGTGGATGATCACATTTGCTCGCAAGCGTGCGGGCAAGGGTATGCCTGAAAAGCTTGCCGGTGAGATTCTAGCTGCTGTAAAAGGTGAAGGACAAGCGGTTAAGCGCCGTGAGGACACACACCGTATGGCAGAGTCTAACCGAGCTTTCTCGCACTTCCGCATTTAATAACAACACCTCTTCCCCTCCCCTAGATACATTATCATGGCTACGGATTTAACTTTTACGCGAAATATTGGAATCGCTGCTCACGTTGACGCGGGCAAGACGACCACTACTGAGCGCGTGTTGTACTACACAGGTATTAGCCACAAGATTGGTGAGGTACACGATGGTGCAGCAACAATGGATTGGATGAAGCAGGAGCAAGAGCGTGGTATCACGATCACTTCAGCTGCAACCAAAACTTCATGGAAGTGGAAAAACAAGGAGTACGCTGTTAACATTATCGATACACCGGGTCACGTGGATTTTACCGTTGAGGTAAACCGTTCACTCCGTGTTCTTGATGGACTCGTATTCCTTTTCTGCGCTTCTTCAGGTGTTGAACCACAATCTGAAACAAACTGGCGTCTTGCTGACGGCTACAAAGTACCTCGTATTGGATTCGTCAATAAGATGGATCGTCAAGGTGCTGACTTTTTCTCTGTTGTAAAGCAGGTAAAAGAGCGTCTCGGTAGCGAAGCTATTCCACTTCAAGTTCCAATCGGGGTTGAAGAGACTTTCAAAGGTGTTGTTGACCTGATTACAGGTAAGGCAATCGTTTGGAATGAGCATGATGCAGGAATGACTTTCGAGGAAATTCCGATGCCAGAAGACCTCGTCGATACTGTAGCAGAATGGCGCGAGAAGCTTCTCGAAGCTGTTGCTGAGTACGACGACACCCTCATGGAAAAGTTCTTCGAGGATCCAGAAAGCATCTCAGCTGAAGAAATGCGCGCAGCCGTTCGCGGTGCGGTAATGGATATGAAGTTCGTTCCAATGATGTGCGGTTCTGCCTTTAAGAACAAAGGTGTACAAGCTGTACTCGATGGCGTTTGCGCATATCTACCGAGTCCTCTTGATCGTGAATCAGTAACTGGTATTAACCCGAATACTGAGGAAGAGACATCTCGTAAGCCTAGCAACGACGAACCGTTTGCTGCCTTGGCTTTCAAAATTGCAACAGATCCGTATGTAGGTCGCCTAGCATTTATGCGTGTGTATTCAGGTACACTCGATGCAGGTAGCTACGTATTGAACAATCGTTCTGGTAATAAGGAGCGTATCAGCCGTATCTACCAGATGCACGCCAACAAGCAAAACGCGATTCAAAGCGTTGAAGCTGGTGACATCGCAGCTGCGGTTGGATTCAAGGATATTCGTACTGGTGATACGCTAAGTGCACTTGACGCTCCAATCCAGTTGGAGTCGATGGTATTCCCTGATCCAGTTATTGGTGTTGCTATCGAGCCTAAGACGCAGAAAGATCTTGATAAGCTAGGTATGGCCCTTGCCAAGCTAGCAGAGGAGGATCCTACGTTCAAGGTTAAGTACGACGAGGACACTAACCAAACCGTTGTAAGCGGTATGGGTGAGCTTCACTTAGAAATCATCATTGATCGTCTCATTGAAGAGTTTGGTGTTGAAGTGAATCAAGGTGCTCCACAAGTAAATTACAAAGAGGCTCTTCAGGAAACTGTTGATCACCGCGAGCGCTTGAAGAAGCAGTCTGGTGGATCTGGTCTCTTCGCTGATATGTCTTTCCGTCTTGGGCCAGCAGACGAGGAGTTCCTCGAATCTGATGAGTACAAGTCTGGCAAGGCTCGTCTCCAGTTCGTCTGGAAGATTGTTGGTGGTGCTATCGACAAGAACTACATGAAGCCTGTTCAAGATGGATTTAATTCCATGATGGATAATGGTGTTCTTGCGGGCTACTCGATTGACTCAATGAAAGTTGAGGTCTATGATGGTGGCATGCACGCGGTGGATTCTAAGCCATTAGCTTTCGAGCTTTGTGCGAAAGAAGGATTCAAAATTGCTGCAAGACAGGCTAGTCCTGTATTGCTAGAGCCAATGATGAGCCTTGAGGTAATTACTCCTGAGGATTACGTTGGTGCTGTAATTGGTGATCTCAACCGTCGTCGCGGTCTACCGAAAGGTCAAGAACCTCGTCCGGGTGGGGCAGTAGCTATCGAAGCTGAAGTTCCACTTTCAGAAATGTTCGGTTACGTAACCGATCTGCGGACCAATACATCTGGTCGTGCAACATCTACAATGTCATTTTCACACTATGCTCCTGCTCCTAAGGGCGTAGCGAAAGAAGTCATCGCTGCCGCTACTGGTGCCGTTGATGCATAATTTTTAACCTCCTCAATTCCGAGAGGCATGAATCAGAAGATTCGAATCAAACTCCGTTCATACGACCACAGCCTGGTCGATAAGTCAACGGAAAAAATTGTCAAGACAGTACGCAACTCAGGCGCTGTAGTGACTGGTCCGATTCCGCTGCCCACGGAGAAGAAAATCTTCACCGTGTTGCGGTCTCCCCACGTCTATAAAAAAGGGCGTGAGCAGTTCCAGTTACGAACGCACAAGCGTCTTATTGAAATTTACACTCCGACACCGAAAACTGTCGACGCCTTGTCGAAGTTGGAATTGCCAAGTGGTGTAGATATCCAGGTCAAATTGACCTAAACCGCTTTTTGGACTTCGTATAGTGTAGGGGCTTTCGCCAAAACACTTTCTAAGTCCATCACTAAAATTAATGACACATCCTGATTCTTCAGGATTCATCATGCGTCCCGCTCCGGCTTCGGTTGAGAAGGGCGTCCAAATCTGGAAACGTGAACGGAATAATTGGTCGAAAGCTCGGAATGACGAGCGTATTCGATGCTACAGGCAAAAATGTCGCTTGTACCATTGTCTTGGCAGGTCCATGTACGGTTACTCAAGTTAAAACTGAGGAAACTGACGGATATACTGCCACGCAGCTAGCCTTTGGGCAGCGCAACGAAAAGAACGTAACCAAGCCAATGGCTGGTCACTTCGCCAAAGCAGGCATTACCTCTGCAACTGAAATCGTAGAATTTCGCGAGTTCCCACTCGTTGATAAGGTTCTAGGCGATACAGTTACTGCAGATGAGGTTTTCGAAGCTGGTGATAAAGTGAACGTGATCGGTACCTCAAAGGGTAAAGGTTTTCAAGGTGTTGTAAAACGTCACAACTTCCGTGGTGTTAACGATGCTACCCACGGTCAGCACAACAGACTTCGTTCTCCTGGTTCTATTGGAGCTGCGAGTTATCCAGCGAAGGTATTCAAGGGTATGCGTATGGGTGGTCAAGATGGCAACCGTCGTGTAAAGACAATGAACTTAGAAATTGTTCGTGTCTTCCCAGAAAAGAATCTCGTCCTCGTCAAGGGAGCACTCCCAGGCCCTAAGGGTTCGACGGTAATCATTCAAAAATAGTCGACCGATGAAAGTCACAGTCCACAACACCAAAGGTGAGGCGGTCGGCCGCGAGATCGACCTATCAGACGCAGTATTTGGCATTGAGCCGAATGAGCACGTTCTATATCTCGCTGTAAAGCAATATCTCGCAGCTCAGCGCTCAGGTACGCACTCTGCTAGAGAAGTTTCTCAGATGAGTGGTTCAACCCGAAAGCTCAAGAAGCAAAAGGGAACTGGTACTGCTCGTGCTGGATCAATTAAAAGTGGTCTCTTCCGTGGAGGTGCCCGCATCTTCGGTCCACGTCCTCGCAAGTATGTAATCAAGCTCAACAAGAAGGTTAAGCGCCTAGCTCGCATCAGCGCACTCAGTGCCAAAGCGAATTCTGGAGCACTTCGAGTGGTTGAGAATTTTGATTTTTCTGCACCCAAAACAAAAGATGCTCGAGCAATGGTCGACGCTATTCATGGAGACGCAAGAGGTAAGGTCCTCGTTGTTGTTTCGAATAGCCAGCCGAACGTTCGTAAGAGTTTCAGCAACCTACCTAATGCTAAGTTAGTAACTGCTCAGTCAGTTAATGTGTATGACGTTCTGAACGCGTCAACACTCGTACTTACAGAAGGAAGCGTTGATTCATTGCAAACTGCCTTGAAGGCGTAATCTGGTAACTCATGACGACTCAGATAATACAAAAACCGGTAATTACAGAAAAGAGTCAAGAGCTCTCTACTGGCCGGAACCAGTTTACCTTCGTGGTTCAAAAAACAGCGAACAAGTATCAAATCCGTACTGCGGTTGAAGACATGTTCGATGTGAAGGTCGCATCGGTTAACACCCTGCGTATGCCAGCCAAACTAAAGAGTCGCTTTACGAAGCGAGGATTACAGTTAGGCCGACGTAATGCCTATAAAAAAGCCATCATCACACTCCGTGACGGCGAAACCATTGATTTCTTCGGCGAGCTTTAAGCTCCATAACCTGAAAAACTAGGCACCCATGCCACTAAAGAAGTTTAAACCAGTAACGCCGGGAACGCGATTTCGCGTAGGAAACAAGTTTTCGGAGGTTACCACTGACACACCGGAGAAGAGCTTGCTCGCTCCGATGACCCAGTCAGGTGGACGTAACCATGATGGTAAAATGACGCAACGTCACCGAGGTGGCGGACACAAGCGTCGCTATCGTATCATTGACTTTAAGCGTGAAAAGGAAGGAATTCCTGCAACGGTCAAGTCCATTGAGTATGATCCAAATCGTACTGCATTTATCGCGCTGCTTTTTTATGCAGACGGCGAGAAGCGTTACATCATTGCCCCTAGAGGTTTAAGTGTCGGAGACACTGTGCAGTCTGGCCGAGGGTTACCAATTAGCGTTGGGAATGCACTTTATCTTGATGAAATTCCATTAGGTACTGTTGTACATGCTATTGAAATGACCCCAGGTCGTGGAGCGGCATTGGCTCGCGCAGCGGGTACAAATGGAACGCTTACTTCTCGTGAGGGACGTTTTGCAGTAATCAAGTTACCTTCGGGCGAAGTTCGTCGTATACTCGTAACCTGTAAGGCTACGATTGGTACTACTTCCAACCCTGACCACTCTCTCCAAGTACTTGGTAAGGCTGGTCGAACACGCTGGCTAGGACGTCGACCGCACACACGTGGTGTAGCAATGAACCCTGTAGATCACCCAATGGGTGGTGGTGAGGGTCGCGCTTCAGGTGGACACCCACAGTCTCGTACCGGCATCATGGCTAAGGGTCAAAAGACTCGTAATACCAAGAAGCCTTCTTCTAAATTGATCATCACCCGTCGCAAGAAGCGCAACAAAAAGTAATATACTAGATGCCACGCTCACTAAAAAAGGGACCATACGTGTTCCACAAGTTGCTCGATAAGATCGAAGCTGCTCAGACGGGAGGTAAGAAAGGAGTGATCAAAACTTGGTCGCGATCTTCTATGGTCATCCCTCAAATGGTAGGTCTAACGATTGCCGTCCATAACGGACGTTCATTTGTTCCGGTCTATGTAACTGAAAACATGGTAGGTCACAAGCTTGGTGAATTTGCGTTGACACGCACATTCAAGGGGCATGGTGGAAACCGTAAGAAATAACATCGCGCAGGATAGGTTTTAGCGAAAGCTAATACTTCCCGCACCTAACTAACTAACTCATGGAAGCTGTAGCAAAATTGCGCAACTGCCCGATGTCAGCCCGCAAAATGCGGTTGGCGGCCGACTTGGTCCGCAATAAACCTGTTGGCGAAGCTCTTTCTATCCTTCAGTATTCTGGTCGTGAGGCTGGTATATGGTTAGAAAAGTTACTTCTCTCAGCAGTTGCAAATTGGGAGAATAAGCTTGATAACACCGAAAGCGCAGATGATTACGATCTTCGCGTTTCAATGATCATGGTGGATCAAGGACCAATGATCAAGAGATTTCGACCGGCACCTCAAGGTCGTGCTCACCGAATTCGTAAGCATTCAAATCACGTTACTTTAGCGGTAACAAATACCGTTGCTCTTGCATCTGATGCAGAAGGAGCAGCAGTTTCATCAGAAGAAACCTCCAACCCCGCATAATCATGGGACAAAAGACAAATCCAATTGGCAATCGCCTAGGAATCATCCGTGGTTGGGATAGCAACTGGTTCGGAGGACACAACTTCGGCGAGAAAGTTATCGAGGATGAGAAGATTCGCGTATATCTCAATGCACGTATTCAGCGTGGGGGTATTGCAAGAATTATCATCGAACGTACACTTCGTCGTATCACGGTTACTATTCACACAAGCCGTCCAGGTGTAATCATCGGGCGTGGTGGACAAGAAGTAGATAAGATTCGTGAGGAGCTTCGGAAGATTACAAAGCAGGATGTACAGATCAATATTGTAGAGATCCGTCGTCCAGAGCTTAATGCAGCAATTGTTGGCGAGTCAATCGCTAAGCAACTTGAAGCGCGTATCAATCACCGTCGTGCCATTAAGATGGCCATTCAGTCAACAATGCGTGCTGGTGCTGAGGGCATCAAGATTCGTGTTGGTGGCAGATTGAACGGTGCAGAGATGGCACGCCGAGAAGAATATAAACAAGGTCGTACACCACTTCACACTTTCCGTGCTGACATCGACTACGCTCTTACAGAGGCCAATACGGTCCAGGGTAAGATTGGAGTCAAGGTTTGGATTTGTAAGGGAGAAGTGCTAGGAAAGCGTGACCTCAGCCCTAATGTCACTGAAAGCCGCGGAGGAGCTTCACCATCTGGTGATCGTCGTGGAAATGATCGCAGAGGCGGTCGTCGTGACGGAGGTGGAGGAGGACGCCGAGATCGTCGTAATTAGAATCAAAGAAAAGCGTATCTTCGCGCGCCCTTAGTGATAAGGATTCGAAGAAACGAAAATTTGGCGCCGCCAAACAACTGTCATGCTACAGCCGAAACGTACTAAATACCGCAAGCAGCAAAAAGGTCGCATTAAGGGCCTTGCACGCAGAGGGAGTTCTATCTCCTTCGGCAGCTACGGTTTAAAAACAATGGATGCAGGTCGCATCACCAACCGTCAGATCGAGTCCGCTCGTATCGCGATGACACGCTTCATGAAGCGTGAAGGGAAGGTGTGGATCAGAATTTTTCCGGATAAGCCTATTACGAAGAAGCCTCTCGAGGTTCGTATGGGTAAGGGTAAGGGTGCTGTAGATCACTACGTAGCATCGGTCAAGCCAGGACGAGTATTGTTCGAGCTTGACGGTGTACCCGAAGAAGTAGCGGTTGAGGCCCTACGCCTTGCAGCTCAGAAACTACCAGTGTTAACCAAAACAGTCGTTCGTCCTGACCTTCGTCAGTAAGAGCTGTACAACCAGAGATCATGGCATCTAAGAAGTACCTCGAATTACAAGGTCACAGTGATGAAGACCTTAAAGTTGAGCTTTCAAGTGCTCAACGTGAGTACCAACAAATGCGCTTCGATAATTATACGAAGGGTATTGAGAGTGCAACGAAAATACGTGAGCTACGCCGTGACATCGCGCGTCTGAACACAGAACTTCGTCGCAGAGAATTAGCAACTATTAATGAAGGAGCTGGTCGCGCTGCAAAGCGTACACGCCGTGCTCGTCTTCTAGCAAAACAATCGTAAGCTGTTATGGCCGATCAGACCACCACACCTGCGGTTGAAACCCGCAACCAGCGTAAGACACGCACAGGCATTGTCACTTCAAGTAAAAGAGACAAGACTATTACGGTTTCAGTAGAGCGTCGCATTCAGCACCCACTCTACGGAAAGTTCATCAAGAGACATAAGAAACTTACGTCACACGATGAAAAGAATGAAGCTAACGAGGGAGACCTTGTTACTATCATGGAGACCCGTCCATTAAGTAAAACAAAGCGCTGGCGTTTAGTCGAAGTGCTAGAGAAAGCAAAGTAATTCACCCTCGCCGATCAATTGATCTGCTAAAGAGAAACAGCAATGATTCAACAAGAGTCCCGCCTACGGGTGGCAGATAACAGTGGAGCCAAAGAGGTTCTTTGTATCCGCGTGCTCGGTGGCTCGAAGCGTCGTTACGCTGGCGTTGGTGATACCATCGTCGTTACCGTAAAGGATACTAGTCCGGGTGGAGTAAAGAAGGGTACGGTTTCAAAAGCCGTTATCGTTCGCACCAAAAAAGAGATTCGTCGTCGCGATGGTTCGTACATCCGCTTTGATGATAATGCAGTTGTACTTCTTAGTGCATCTGATGAGCCTCGAGGTACACGCATATTTGGACCTGTAGCTCGTGAGCTACGTGAGAAGGATTACATGCGTATTGTTTCACTTGCCCCAGAGGTACTTTAAACAGCATTAGTAATGTCACGTCCTAAGCCAGAATTTAAGGCAAAGCTGAAGATCAAGAAGGGTGATACTGTCAAGGTTATCGCTGGTGCATCCCGTGGGGTGACTGGTGAAGTACTTGCAGTTCTTCCTAAAGAAAATCGCGCAATCGTAGAAGGAGCCAACATCCGTATTAAGCACCAGAAAGCTACCGAAGCTGATGCAGGTGGTCGTGTGGATAAGGCAATGCCACTTCATATTTCTAATCTCGCCCTTGTCGATCCGAAAAGTGGCGAAATCACTCGGGTAGGTCGACGTGAGGAAGGCGGTAAGCTTGTCCGTTACGCGAAGAAATCCGGTCAAATCCTTTCGTAATGAGCTACCAACCACGTCTCAAGGCGAAATATCGTAACGAAGTTGTTCCTGCACTTCAAGAAGAATTTAATTATTCTTCGTCTATGCAGACTCCACGTCTCCTTAAGGTTTGTATAAACCAAGGAGTAGGGGATGCTACGCAGGATAAAAAATTGGTCGACATTGCTGTTGATCAGATGACTCAGATAACTGGGCAAAAGGCTGTTGCAACAAGAGCACGTCAGAGTATTTCTAACTTTAAGTTGCGTGAAGGCATGCCTATCGGAGCTAAGGTTACACTACGTGGTGATCGTATGTATGAATTCTTCGATCGTCTTGTTTCTGTTGCTCTCCCTAGAGTTCGTGACTTCCGAGGTGTAAGTGACAAGGCCTTTGACGGCCGTGGGAACTACACTTTAGGTGTTACCGAGCAAATTATCTTTCCTGAGATTGATCTCGATAAGATCAGTAAGATCACTGGAATGGATATCAATATTGTCACTTCAGCAACAACTGATGCTGAGGCACTTGCATTGCTTCGCGGACTAGGCATGCCTTTCCGTAATCGTAAAAACGACTAGAATAATGGCTAGAATTTCACTCATAGCACGCGAAAAGAAACGCGCTAAGATGGTTGCTAAGTACGCTGCTAAGCGTCAGCAGTACAAGGAGAATGGTCAGTGGGAAGAGCTTGATAAGCTTCCACGCAATTCTAATCCTATCCGCTTGCATAACCGTTGCGGCTTAACAGGTCGTCCAAAAGGATACATGCGTAAATTTGGACTTTGCCGTGTTAAGTTCCGTGAACTAGCACTTAATGGTAAAATTCCTGGAATCACAAAAGCGAGCTGGTAAGGTCCTCACAAGGATACCCCCAGACTCAAACAACACTCATGGCAGTTACAGATCCAATCGGAGATTTCTTGACGCGCATTCGTAATGCACAACTCGCGGGTCACCGTGTAGTAGAAATCCCAAGCTCAGGCATCAAGCGCAGTATGACTGAGATCCTTTATCGCAATGGTTACATCTATCGTTATCAATTTGATGATAGCGTAAAGCCGCAATCCGTAATTCGCATTGCACTTAAGTATGATCCGGCTACTAGAAAGCCGATTATTCGTAAGCTAGAGCGTATCAGTAAGCCTGGACTACGTAAGTATGCAGGTGCACAGGATTTGCCTCGTGTAATTAATGGTCTCGGAATTGCAATCGTCTCTACTTCAGACGGCGTAATGACCGATAAAGAGGCCCGTCGCAAAAACGTTGGAGGGGAAGTCCTCTGCCGCATTTACTAGTCCCTTAAATTCCACATCATGTCAAGAATTGGAAACGCTCCGATCACGGTCCCTGCTGGGGTAACCATCGACATTTCTCCAGATAACCTGGTGAAGGTTAAGGGGCCAAAAGGTGAACTAATGCAGCAGGTTGAGCCTGCGCTTAGTATCAATATTGATGATGGTACATTAACTGTATCTCGCCCCGACGACACAAAGCATAATCGATCAATGCACGGTTTAAGCCGTTCATTAATTTCAAACATGGTAGTCGGTGTAACTGAAGGTTACACGATTTCTCTTGAAGCAGTTGGAGTAGGTTATCGTGCCTCTAATACTGGTCAACTACTCGAGCTAAGTCTTGGATATTCTCACCCTATTCACTTTTTCATCCCTGATGATATAAAGTTGGAAACGGTTACAGAAAAAAGTAAGGCTCCAAGGATCAATCTTTCTGGAATAGATAAGCAGCTTATCGGACACATTGCAGCTAAGATCCGTAGCTTTAGGCCTCCAGAGCCTTATAAAGGTAAGGGAGTTCGCTTCGTAGGTGAGCAGATCCGACGTAAGGCAGGTAAGACTGCAGCTAAGTAATCAATTCAAAACTCGGACGGTCAGTAATCGTCTAAAGCATATTTTCTCATGCCGCTCAGCAAATCAGATCGTCGCCATCGTATCCATAATAGGATACGTCGCAAGGTTCAAGGCACTCCAATGCGCCCGAGACTTGCCGTCTATCGTTCAAACAAGGCTATCTACTGCCAACTCATCGATGATTCAAAAGGCCTCACTTTAGCTTCTGCTTCTTCACGAGAAGAAGGGGTAAGTTCTGAAGGGACTAAATCAGACGTAGCAAAGCAAGTAGGAATCCGTCTTGCCGAAAAAGCAAGCGCAGCTAACATCAGTACCGTCGTGTTCGATCGCGGTGGTTATCTTTTTCACGGACGAGTAAAAGCTCTTGCAGAGGGCGCTCGTGAGGGAGGCCTTAAATTTTAATCATGGCAGGACGTAACGACCGTAAAGACCGAAATAAGGATCGCAACCGCGACCGTCAAGCTGATAGCGAGTTTTCAGATAAGCTCGTAAACCTTAATCGTGTTAGTAAGGCAACCAAAGGTGGCCGAACTTTTAGCTTTGCTGCTCTCGTAGTAGTGGGGGATGGTAAAGGCCGTGTAGGCTATGGTTTGGGTAAAGCTCGTGATGTAGCTGAATGTATACAAAAAGCTACCGAAGCAGCTAAGAAGAATTTAATCACTATTCCGCTTTACAAAGGGACAATCCCTCACGAGCAGTTAGGTAAGTTCGGAGCTGGTAAAGTTCTAATTAAGCCCGCTTCTGCAGGTACGGGTGTTATCGCAGGTGGCGCTATGCGTCCTGTGTTTGAACTTGGTGGTGTACATGATGTACTAGCTAAGTCGCAAGGTTCTAGTAACCCTCAGAACGTTATCAAAGCAACTATCGATGCTCTTACTAAGCTTCGTAGTCCAATGACTATTGCTAAGCAGCGTGGTATTTCTCTAAAGCAAGTTTTCGAAGGGTAATCCTTCTTAATCATTTTTCTCCGTCGATTTTTCGGCGACTTTCGTCAAAACTTCAGACCCAACGATTATGGCAAACGTCAAAATCACCCAAGTAAAAAGTGCAATTGATCGCCCAGTGCGTCAAAAGCGTACCTTGATCGCACTCGGTCTAAAAAAGGTTAATCAAACCGTCGAGCACGACGACAATGACGTCATCCGCGGGATGATAGCTAAAGTCGATCATCTCGTACGCGTCGAAGCCTAAGCCCATAAATCGAACTGACCCATGGATCTCAGTAATTTAAAACCAGCAAAAGGCTCTGTACGCTCACGTAAGCGCATCGGTCGTGGAATCGGTAGTGGCTATGGTCGCACCTCAGGACGCGGTCATAAAGGAGCAAAGAGTCGTTCAGGCTATAAGAGCAAGCGAGGATTTGAAGGTGGTCAAATGCCACTTCAGATGCGTTTGCCTAAGCGAGGATTTAAAAGTCCTAACCGCATTGAATATGTTGGCCTGAATGTTGGTCAACTACAGCAAATCGCGGATAAGTTTTCTCTTTCAGAAATAACTATCGAAAATCTTCGCGATAACGGTATCATTCGTAAGACTGATCTCGTAAAAGTTCTCGGAACCGGTGAGCTCACTTCTTCGCTACAAGTTAAAGTCAACAAGACTAGCGCTAAAGCAAAAGAACTCATTGAGGCCGCTGGCGGTTCGTTAGAACTTCTTTAGCCCGCCCCATCTGCCGAAGTCGCGTCATTTCGGTAGGTGTGTTTGACTTTGACGTAGCCACGCACTTCGCCACACATGAAAAAGTTCTTCTCAACCATCCAGAATATCTGGAAGATAGACGAGCTCCGTAATCGTATTCTGTTTACGCTGGGACTTCTCTTCATTTACCGAGTAGGTAGTTTTATCGTTCTTCCGGGCGTAGTACCTGCTGTGTTAAAGCAGTCTGTTACCAATGGAGGGGGAAACGACCTTTTAGGTCTAATTAACACCTTTACTGGAGGTGCTTTTAACCAAGGAGCAATTTTCGCACTTGGTATCATGCCGTATATCACGGCCTCTATCATCATCCAACTCCTTGGATTTGCGGTTCCTTACTTTAAAAAGCTGCAGAGTAAGGAAGGTGAAAGTGGAAGAAAGCGTTTAACTCAAATTACTCGTCTTCTCACCATAGCAATTACTCTGGTTCAGGGTGGGGCTTACCTTACTTACATAGACTCTCAAGGGGCAGTAGATCCAAACGTTGGTTCAGGCCTTTTCTACTTTGCTGGTCTCATTATACTCTCAGCGGGAACAATTTTCGCGATGTGGTTAGGTGAGAAGATCACGGATCGTGGAATTGGTAACGGTGTATCATTATTGATAACTGTAGGAATCATCGCTTCACTACCTCTTGCATTCACAGCTGAATTTACACGTAGAGCGAACGAAGGTGGTTTCTTTGTTTTTGCAATAGAGCTTGCTGCACTCTTTGCGGTAGTCATGGTGACTGTACTCATAGTACAGGGTATTCGTAAGATTCCAGTCCAGTACGTACAGCGTATGGTAGGTCGTGGATCAACAGATATTAATCCTTCTGCTGCATCAGATAGTATTCCAATTAAAGTAATAGCAGCTGGTGTAATGCCAATCATTTTTGCTCAAGCTTTAATGTTCTTACCATCAACCCTAGCCCAGGGCTTAGGTGGTGATGGGGGAGTACTCCAGGGTGCAGAATGGTTGAACAGCATAACCGATCCAACTTCGTTTTGGTATAACTTCCTTCAGTTCTTATTGGTAGTAATTTTTACCTATGTGTACACTGCACTTATTGTTGATCCTCAGCAATATTCAGAGTATTTGAAGTCAAGGAATGGTTTTATTCCAGGTGTGAAACCTGGGAAGCCAACGGCAGACTTTATCGATACAGTGACCACTAGAATTACTTTACCAGGTTCTATTGCACTTGGTTTAATCGCAATCCTTCCAGGTATCGCATCAAGTCTATTAGGCATCGACTTTAGCTTTGCTCTCTTTTTTGGTGGTACCTCACTCTTGATTATGGTAGCAGTTGTACTAGATACTCTGCAGCAAATCGAAAGTTATTTACTTATGCGTCGCTACGACGGACTTGTGAAATCTGGTCGAGTTCAAGGCAAGCAAAGTACAATGCAACAGATTGGGTCAACTATCTAATCTCTTTGTCTTCTCGTAGGTTGATGTAAGAACATGGCAAGGAACAAGACTATCTTTCATAAATCGCATGCTGAGATTGAGGCAATGCGTGAAAGCAATCTACTTGTCAGTAAAACATTAGCTTATTTAGGTACACTACTTAAGCCTGGAGTTACTGGCACTGAGCTTGACGCGAAAGCAGAAGAGTTTATCAGAGATAATGGAGCAATCCCTTCTTTTAAGGGGCTTTACGGTTGTCCTAGTTCTATTCTTACGAGTGTAAACGAGTGTGTTGTTCATGGACTTCCAACAGATAGACCTTTCGTAGAGACGGATCTCGTTTCGATTGATTGCGGAGCATATTTGAATGACTTTCATGGAGATTCTGCCTATACCTATGCATTTAATGGGGTAGGGGAGGATGCTATGGACGTTCTGGAGGCTACAAACCAATCTCTGTACATTGGCATTGAACGAGCTCGCGTGGGCAATCGTATTGGTGACATCAGCTGGGCAATACAAAACTTTATTGAGCGTGAGTGTGGTTACGCAGTAGTCCGCGAGCTTACTGGTCATGGGATTGGGCGTGAATTCCACGAAGCACCTGAAGTCGCAAACTATGGTCGCCGAAACTCAGGTCCAATCATAAAGCCTGGACTTGTCATTGCGATAGAGCCAATGGTCAATACTAAAAGTCGTCATATCGCTACGCTGCCTGATGGCTGGACAATAGTTGCTAAAGATGGCCGCGCAACTGCTCACTTTGAGCATTCAGTGGCCGTAACGCGCAATGGGCCTGACATTCTAAGTGATCACTCCTTCGTAGAGAAGACTGTAACTGAGAATCCTTACCTCCATAATCCAGTAGCTTCAAAACTATATGAAGGTGGAGTGTAAAATTGACTTCCTGTTTTGCAGAAATTATACTATCTTTGCACCCCGAAACTCTAAAAATGGCTAAGCAAGGTTTGATCAAGCAGGATGGTGTCATCGAAG
>CALDTK010000301.1 GCA_937924035.1 uncultured Saprospiraceae bacterium
CCTGGCGCACACAACGACCGTAGCGCTTCGCGTTCCCCTGCACTTGTTCAGACTCTCTACACACTTCGTGTGTCGATTGCTTAGCTGCAAGCTTGGCTGAAGCCATTGTGTTTACCCACCTCCCTCTCGGCGAGGGCCAAGGCCCATGTGAACCACGGGCCAAGCCTCAACAAGACGGGAAACGAGCAAATGAAATTAAGCGATGCAGCACACATACTTTCACTAACCGGAAGAGTCAGCCCCGAAGACGTTAAGTTAGCTTACCGTCGAGCGGCGAAAAAATACCACCCTGATAGAAATCCAGCCGGTCTGGAAATGATGAAGATGGTTAACGAAGCATACGAACACTTAAAAGAGTTCAGCGGGAACCTTGACGACGAAGGCGCAACGGCTGAAGGATCAGAATACACAGGCGTACTCAGCGAAGCGTTGAATAAGATAATCAACCTTGAAGGGTTAACTATTGAAGTCTGCGGAGCATGGGTGTGGGTTGGCGGTGAAACCTATCCACACCGAACGATCCTCAACGATGCCAATTTTACCTACGCAGGTAAGAAAAAACGCTGGTACTTCCGGCCCGATGATTGGAAAAGTTCATCACGCGGTTCATTCGAAATGGACGACATCAGGGAGACATACGGTTCTGTTCGGCCCGTCGCCAAAGCACAAGCAGCAATAGCACAACAATAGGCAACTATCCAATGATCACTACACGTAATACCGACCCCTTATCTACTGATACCGCCAAAGTAACAACCGAGCCGCAACTGCTTACTTGGTACTGCAATTCTGGCCATAACACATTCGAAACAGACAAATACACACATGATTCTCCCCCTGAGTGCGGTTCATGCGGCTGCATGATGAACACAAGCCCAATGAGCGGCTATGACGATGCACTCCAACGGTTAGAAGATGAAGGTATTAGACAGCATTGATACTGTTCTTATAGCTTGTGTGCCGCGTTAGCGGCACCGGCTATCCTGTGGTGTAGCCGATAAAATGAGCGATCATCGTGATCGCGCGTTCTGCCATCCCTGTTTGAATATTGCTCTCAGGGTGTTCCCCCTGGCGCGCGCAAGTACCCCAGAGCCCTTCGGATTCACGCGGCTCCCGTTCCCCTCTCTTCGTTCAGCGCATGCGGCATTGGTTGAAGCACTTGCACTTACCGACCTCCGCCTTACTTGCGGCGCTGCGCCGGGCATCAGCAGCGAACCCTTTCGCTCTGACGCTTCGCTAAGCCATTAAAACCAACTGCATAGGGGATCAAATCAATGTCAAATACTCCAGAACTAACCAGCACAGATCACGAGTCTATAGCCACTAATATTCCTGTAGCCATCGAATTCGGAAAGCTGCGCCGTAGCAAAATGAACATGAGGACAATCAGCCCGAAAAACAGCCCCGAAGATAGGGAACTACTCGCATCGATTAGAGCGAAAGGAATAATACAAAACCTATGTGCCTATCCTGTCGGTGATACCTACGAAGTACCAGCCGGTGGGCGACGTTTCGGCGCACTGGAATACCTGTTGAAAAAGGGTGAAATAACCACTGAATTTCCTGTTTACTGTTTATTAATTTCTGAAGATGAAGCCACTGACACATCACTGATTGAAAATTTCCAACGACTAGCGCCTCACCCTGCCGATGTATACAGTGCATTTTCGGAACTGTTAGCACAAGGTAGGACAGTTTCCTCAATTGCCAAAACACAGGGAATATCTGAAACCCAAGTCGAAAAGTACCTACGCTTAGGCAATGTGCACAACGTTCTGTTCAAACTGTTCCGTAAAGACAAGCTGAGCTTCGAACAGATGGTTGCATTCGCCTCTACAGCAGACAAGAAGCTTCAATTGGCGACATTCAAAGCGATCGGGGAGAATTGCGATGCTCGCCCCCATTACATACGTGATCAACTACAGGCAAGCCGACAGTCATCTGATTCAGCTCTAGTAAAGTTTGTCACCCTTGAAGCTTATCAAGAGAAAGGCGGTGCAACTGAACAGGATCTTTTCGCGGACTGCACCATGCTATGTGACGTTGAATTACTGGTAACACTAGCCGAAGAGAAACTACAAAAAGCCGCTGATAGCATCAATGGCTGGAAGTGGGTTTCAACGAGTATGGAAGGTTCACATTCTCTCTACCATTTTCATCAACTCCCAAGCAAAACGCTACCTACTCCAAAAGCCGCCGCCGAAGAGGAACGAATGATTTCGGACCGTATAGAAGATCTAGAAAATACGGAAAACGATGATTTCAATGAAGAACTGGACCGAGAATACGAGGCACTAGAGTCGCGGCTTGACATATTGAGGGCAAAAATAGACAAAGAATGTACTGTGTACAGTGAAGACGATATGCCTTACGGGGGCTGCGTTGTCACGTTCAATCAGCAAACGGGAGAGCTTGAAATACACACCGGCCTGATGACAGATGAAGACCTGAAAGGATTCCAATCTAAAGACACTAAGACAGAGGCAGACAGTGAGACTCAGACCGACAAACCAAATGCGAACGCAAAGCCTGAAATCAGTTCACGCCTATCCTATGATCTGGGTCTGTACCGTAGAAGTATTATCAAAGCAGAATTAGCCAAAAACCCAAAGATAGCCACTGATCTACTGCATTTTCAAACATGCGTATCTGTGCTTGGCAAGCCCGAGTATCGATGGCTCCGTACTCTGGATATGAGTTTTTCAACGGTTTGTGATGAGTCATCAATCGGTGACTACAGAGACACCGTCGCGGCAAAGTCCCTCGACGCGACACACGCAAAACTCGATATCGGTTGGCTGTCTCTAAAATCCGAGCACAAACAATTCGAATCATTCCGAGCACTATCAACAGCTAAAAAACAAGCCCTAGTGTCCTACTGTGTAGCGCTTCAATTGCTTAGCGGCAGTACAAAGCCAGGCAAAGACAAGCTCATCGAATCCATTATTACTGAACTAGGCGTTTCGTTTAAAGACTTATGGCACCCTTGTGCCGATAACTATTTTTCTAGATTGACTATTCCTCTATTGCTAGCACTGGGTAAACGTCTACGCGGCGCAGCGTGGTCAAACTCCCATGCGAACGATTCGAAAAAATCCCTTGTTGAGAGTTTCCAGCAACTATTTCACGGCTCAGATGATTCTCTCAGTGATAAAGAAAAAGCGGTTCGTACGGATTGGATACCACCTGAAATCGGTAAGTAAACGAATATTCCATTCTGACGTTGCACTATGGCAGCGTCAGAATGGAGTACAGAATTCGTGTGAAGTGTAGTTAATCAAAAACAGCCTATTTCCGGAGGAAAACGGTATACCCGTTTTACTATTTTTATCATCCTTCGGGCGATACAAGCGCCCCGCCCTACGTCAGAGATTTTTTCTATGAGCGGCGTTAGCAGATTTTATTTTGCCTATACAGGCCGTCTAAATACTGAATTTTCCGGCATTGACTTCAAACCGTTTAACAACGGTTGTTATTGTTCGCTAGCGTCTTAAAAACTGAAGGGCAGCTTCCGACTGAACTAGATTTCTGTTTACCGACATTCTTCCGGTAGTTTGTCTGCGTTAATTCAACCAAACGCTAGAAAGATCGGCTCATCGCTGGTTGCACGTAAGGCTAAAGCAAGTGAAATGGCCGCTCCCGTGTTGTCGTTTCTCTCCTGCCCGATCCTTCGCTATTTCAGCCTTACGTACTCCCATCACGATGGCCGGTACTTATCGCGAGTTTCATACTCAATCAGACAACATAAATCGGAGTAATACAAAATGACTACAGAATCTAAACCAGCAGGACGAAAGCCTGACTACAATGTTTACGCAAGTGGCGCTAGCGATAATTCCCCGAATTATAAGATCGGGTCCGCCTGGAAGGTGTCGAAAGATGGAATTTCAATCACCTTAATTGCCAATCCAGTTGACGGCAAAGTCGTTCTCTTTCCAGTCAAAGAACAAGAATCAGAGTAAATCTTCGCATTGCAGGGAGTCACTTAGTGGCTCCCTTAGTGGTATTAGCACTTATTAGAACACTGAAAGAGTTCGTTGGAGGACCATTATCATCTCTGATACTTTTGCTTGTTGCCTGCTCATTGAATTTAGTTTTTTACCCGTTGGGTCGTACCCAAAGTGATTGAACGAAAATGCAAAAACAATATTGCTCAAACATGCTTCGAGCGTGACGGCACGGCCGTCGGGCTTTGCCGGAGCGCGCTAGTCGCTTAGTCTCGCAAACTACGCTCGATCCAACGTTTCACGTCGCCCCTTTCAATCCCTCACGTACTACTTCACTTGATCGACCGTCGTGATCGAATATTACTGTCGTCCCTGTTTTTTCTAGTTGCTCTTAGGCGTTCCCCCTGGCGCACACAACGACCGTAGCGCTTCGCGTTCCCCTGCACTTGTTCAGACTCTCTACACACTTCGTGTGTCGATTGCTTAGCTGCAAGCTTGGCTGAAGCCATTGTGTTTACCCACCTCCCTCTCGGCGAGGGCCAAG
>CALDTK010000302.1 GCA_937924035.1 uncultured Saprospiraceae bacterium
CCTACTTTGCTAGCAAAAGAATACCAGAAACAGGTTGAATTTCTTTGCCATACACGTTATAAATCACTGACCCTGAAAGGTCTAAAGGGAGATCAGAACGGCGTAATTCGAAGGTTTCCGACTCAATAACCTGATTTAATACCACTCGGCCCAGCGCATCAGTTACGATAATTGAAGCGCCAGAGAGAGGGGTATTATCCGAAGATTGAAGAATACTTTGGTCTTTGAGAATTGTAGGATTAAAGGTGAATGAAGGGGGGGCAGAATGCGTACCTTCTGGTTGTTTTAGCGAAAGCGAATAAACGCTACCGGACTCTGAATATGCTTCAGAAGTAAAAGACGCATCAAATTCAATTTGACTCAATTCACCATCCAGCTGAAGTGTGAAAGGTTGTGCCAATTCTATCCCTGCTAAAGCTACCGTAATAGATGAACGGTCTTCAGAAAGAGTGTAGGCCCCATTTGGCAATCCTATTACGCCGACAACATGTCGCTCATCTGAAAAAGTAAGACGATACTGCGCAGCGACGAGATCTTCATCGACTAATGATACACTGATTTGATTTGATTTACCCTCACTTGCGTGAATGCTCAAGCTTTTAGTAGAACGAGGAGCTATTGAGGTGCCTTGAGCTGAAAAGCTATTGTTCACGTCACCTGCTTTAATCGCTATGAGTGACGCCTGAGCAGATCCGTTAAACAGATCCAAATGTGCCTTTCTTTGCCATTCGAAGGTTAAGGGATCATCTGATGGTGTTGGCTGAACAGTAGGATCAACAAATCGCCAAGAAGGGGCGCCTCCAAAGTCTTGATCCAAATCGAGAATAGCTCTTCTAATATTGGTCAAGTCAAAAGCTGAAATAGATCCACTTTGATTAACATCTGCTGCAAGAAGCGTGTAAGGATCCGAAAACTCAGCGATGCCCAAAATATGCTGACCAATGAGGTACATGTCATATGTTGTTACGCCCTGAGTTAGCAAACTATTATAAGAACCTTCAACTGAATAGTCGTCACATGTAGGAACGTCACTGAATACTACTTCTCCTTGGGTATTTGTGGTCCCCGTTGGCAGCACATCATCCATTCCGTATACAACAACGTCGGCACTATTCAGAGGTCTTCCATCTGGAAGAGAAATTGACACTTCAAGGTCCTCCTCAAAAGTGCTAGCCGAACAAAGCGGGATGCTACCATGGTTCATACTCGTGAAGACGTTGCCTTGCATGATTTGAACCGTAGTATTTCTCCTTATTACATCGCTGAGGCGTGTGTTGGAGATTATATCCTTTTCTGCAGACGTTAAGTTTGGATCTCCTAGATAGAAGAAACGGTCTCCATCTCTAAGGGCAGCAAATTGTCGAGTCAAAGCAGCATTTACTGTTGGTCCGAATAATTTCCCAGGCATTGCTTTTTCAGCTAGCATTCCAACCCAAGCATCAACATCATTCGTATTTCCGTAGAGGCTATTGAGTGTCGATATAGTGGCTAGGTCATCAATAACTTCCGACCATTGGTTAATACGAGCTAGACCAAGAGCTTCTCTCAGGCTATTATAATCAGGAATTCCACGCTCTCTTCCTCGATTTATATTTATAGATGCAAGATCGAGTCCTCCTTGCCCTGGACGACCAAATAGGAAGTTTCGAACGTCATCGATAACCTGCGCATCAAACGATTGCTGAGTTTGCTCTGCCATCCCTTTCAGGAAAGGTTCGGGGCCTCCTGCTGCTGGCAGTGATGATGGATTAAAGTAGGCATCTTTTAGATCTAACGGCACACCTGAAAAAGGAGTACCATCTGGGTGAAGTCGGCGAATGTTACCATTTAAGAGCGTGTGCCCCATCCGAAAAGCTGCTGCTGCAAACGAGTTTGCGATAGCAGGATTTACAGTAGGATCATAGCCTTGATAAGCTGGTAGTTCGATACCAACAGCAGAAATCCATTCATTGTAGAAGATAGACTGGACGATACCCGAGGTGAGCTGTCGAGCCTTAAGGTATAGTTGCTGGTCACTAAGGGAAGGGTTGGCTGCTGCTAAAACATCACACTGACGGTTGTGCTCACGCATAAACAATGTATGCATCGTGATGAGAAGCGTATTTTCATTACAGCGCGCATCCCCTGCCACAAAAATTGTTGTGGCTGCACCGACTGGATTGTCCATGTGTGGAGCATTCGGGTCAAGGCTCCCTGAATTCTCTCCGCTAATGGTGTTATAGGGCAACAAATTACCAGCAGAAGATTTAAGCTTTCCTCCGGAGAATGTGCGGAGCCAGTCGGCATGCGCTTGAGTAGAACCATATATAGCAGAACCATCCATGAAGGTGGTAATAGCGTTCGCATGCTCACGTGGATTCGCAATGGATGTTCCTGTTCCTGCAACAAATGCACTTCGGTGCATTGGTATTATTGATGTACCAGAGTTGAACGGATCGAAACTTGGATCCCCCGTAGGAACACTTATTATAGCTAGCTCGCTACCGTCGGGAGTGAGCGTGATGTCGTGATCGATAAATTGCCCAAAAACCCAGCAATAGTCACTGAGCCCCATTGGATCAATCAGCTGAAGGTTTTGATCAAAAAGAGCGTTAGATATTTCACGCGGATTTGGCCTATTAGCACCTCCTGGTGTGGATATGCTATCACCATAGCAAGCTGCGTCCCACCTTTGTAACTGGGCATCCGTAACTCCCCAAAGTGAATTATTAGGGTTGTTGTTTGAACCGTCGATGGTTCTATACTCTTGCGCACTTGATTCTAGCGAAAACCCTAGACAAAAGATTGCAGTAGCAGCGGATAAGGCTATTCTTGCGAAGAGCTCGTTGAGTAAAATATGGGATTTCATGGGACTTCAAAAGTAAAGCCTATTACCCTTCTAGGCCCACCCTATTAGGGTAAGTTAACTACCGCATCACTATATTACCTGTATTCAGGTAGATATACATTTGTCTTATTTATTCGAAATCAAAGTTTAGTCGGTACCACATTTGTCCGCTGTACGTTTACCCTTACTGTGCGATTGTTTAATAGTCTTCTTGGAGCCTGCTTGTGTTTTGCTGCATTTACAGCAAATGGACAGACTCCAGCAGTCGAAACAAGCAATTTGCAGATAGACACATTGTTGCTTTCGGACACGCTAGATCTTCAATCCGTTAGCTACTTCCCGAACACTATAAAGGCTAAGCTTATAGGGGGTCAATCGCTTCTTTCTCTTCAGAAAGAACATCGAAATGACTTATGGTGGATATCGAGCCCAAGCGATCAAGAAGCTCAAACGCCGATCTACGTTACTTGGAGCTATCGAATTTTCAACTCACCCGTTCCCAGGGTTTTCAAACTCTTAGATTCTGTTCGTCTGATGAACGAACGTCCGCTTGATGAAATACTCGAAGATGGACAGGGAATTACCCTTGGCGAATTACGTAGTGAATTAGGCGCTGTTGATTACAGGGGTTCATTTGGTCGAGGTCTGCGTTTTGGAAACAGTCAGAATCTTGTTCTTGACAGTCGACTAGATCTTCAGTTAAATGGAGATCTAGGTGGAGGGCTCACCGTAGCTGCAGTAGTTTCTGATCAGAATATTCCTCTTCAACCAGAAGGTAATACAGTACAGCTCCAAGAGTTCGACAAGCTATTCGTGACGGTGTCAAAAGACAAGCATAGCTTGACTGCTGGAGATTACAGCCTGCGTTCACAGCAAGGACACTTCCTTCGATTTGACAAGAATTTACAAGGCCTCAACTACAATTTCGGGGCACCAGGTGATTCTACAAGAAGTAGCCTCGGGGCAGCTGCAGCTAGAGGACAATTCAATCGAACTCAGCTCTCTGTTGATGATGGAAATCAAGGTCCTTATCGCCTCTCTGGTCAGCGAGGCGAGCCCTTCGTCATTGTGCTCGCTGGCACCGAACGAGTATATCTCGATGGCAAACTTCTCGTTCGAGGCATAGACCAGGATTACGTAATCGACTACAATAGAGGTGAATTAACCTTCATGCCGCGCATTTTGATCAATCGTTTCCAACGGATTCTCGTGGAATACGAATACGTTGATCAAGATTATCTCAGAACACTCGTAACGGCTGAAACCTCTCACCAGGCAGGGAGATGGACGTTCTACAGCCAAGGCTTACAACAGCAAGACGGGCTTCGAAGAACAGGGAATCCGCTTCCGCAAAGTGCGGAACAAGTTCTAAGGAATGCTGCAGGTAGTCGTACAGGAACACTTGTGCCTTCTGCTACCCCACTTGAAGTCGGTACAGCCAATCCGCTTAGGTACTTATTGCGACTCGACACCTTGATTTGCGCGCTAGACACCCTTGTAGATACTGTTTACGTGTTCGCCCCAGATGCAAGTGATACTGAAGGCTTTAGTGTAAGGTTCACTGATGTAGGAGAAGGGAATGGCGACTATATCCTTTCCACAACGACTGCCGCAAATGGAGCAAGTTATGAGTTTGTTCCTCGTGCAGCTGACTGCTCGAGTCAAGGACGTTTCGCCCCAGTACTTTTGGTTCAGACTCCCCAATCTTTGCGCTTATTGAGTTTTGGCGGAAGCTATGAAATCGACTCCGTTTCAGGCATTTCATGGGAATTGATGGGCAACCAGATAGACCTAAACAGATTTAGTACTGGAGGCGAAACGACCTTAGCAGGATATCTTGAAATAGCCAAAGCTTGGAAAGCGGGTCAGGGTATACTGAGCCTCGAAGGTTCATTAGAAGGTACTGGAGATGGATTTGAAGCTATTGCTCCTTGGAGGGACCAAGAATTCAAACGAGACTGGAACTTAGGGGCACTCTCTCAAACGGCCAATCTTTCAGAAGGAGCAGAGCAGCTTTCAAATGTCGCCCTTGCCTATCGTGAAAAGTCTTTCCAAGCATTGGTTGCTTCCAAACATTACCGTCAAGGTGATCAGTATCAGGGCTTTCGCCAAAACTGGTCGCTTGGTCTCCAAAAGGATGCCTGGACACTTTCTCAAAGCGGTAATGTGCTATCTGCCCAACGAGATGGGTCGAATACAGGACGAACCGAACTAAATGCTCAAGCTAAGAGACGTGGTAAGCAATGGGCACAGGAATTCGGCTTTAATAATTTGCAGACGTCAAACTACGATGCGGTTCTGGATGATACTACAGCGGTAGATCGTGGGATTGCAGAGTGGTGGGCCACTGCTTCTACCCAACAAGCAGATACGTTATGGCAAATAAGTACTTCTTATCGAGGTCGCCGAGATAAAGGAGAAATACTAGGAAAGAATGAGGTTCAGTTACAGCATCAGCTAGAAGTTGAGCTTTCAAATCCTGTAGACAGAGCAAATCAACTCTCGCTGACAGCGACAGTGCGACGTGGAGACAACTCAGACCAGGAAGGAGAAGAATTTTACTACCTCGGCAGGGCAACGCACGGATACAGTACAGCCAAGCGCTGGCTGAGGACTTCTAGTGTTTTAGAAGCAGGAAGTGGTCAGGAAAGGCGAATTGCCGTTCAGTATTTACGTGTTCAACCGGGCTTAGGTCAGTACATCTGGCGAGACTACAATGAAGATGGCGTAGAAGACCTCGATGAATTCGAAGTAGCGGTGTTTGCAGATAGTGCTGCATACATCAGAACCGTGCTTCTCACGGATGACTTTGTGCCTACTAATACCTTGAATGTGAACCAGAGCATCAATCTCGATTTCAGTCGGATAGGGAAGCCAAATTCAAGCCTATGGAGCCGATTTAGTGCGCTGAGTACTGCTAATTTAAAGCGTCGCGCATTGCGAACAGCGGGCTACGCAAAACTATTCGACCCCTCTGTACCACAAGGAGATACAAGCATAATTGGAGACAACCTCAGCTGGCGAAGTGCCTTATATTTCAACCGGGCTAGAAATGCGTTCAGAGCCGAACTTGAACATCGTCAATTAAGCAATAGAGCTATTAGTTTGCAAGGTTTACAAGTGCTTCGAACTTCTGGGCAAGCTGCAAAATTTAGGCAACCAATCAAGTTATCATGGGCGATTGAGCTAGAGCTTGATCGCGAGATAAAACGCTCTGAAAGTGAAGGTTTAACAAGCCGAAATTTTCTGCTTCGAACGGATCAAATAGCTCCTTCTATCATTTTGCAACCAAACGCAGGAATAAGGGCGAAGTTGGAAGCGAGTTATCGAGAAGGGCGTTCTGATGATGCGTCTGCCAGGGTATTTGCTCAAGCGCTTACAGCTGAGTTTGAGTTGCGCATCTCGGAAGCTGCAGAGCGCAAAAAGTTACTTGGCGGTGCGACCATCAGATCATCAATTGAGAGGATCAATCAGCGTTTTTCTGGTGAGTCAAATTCACCGGTAGGTTTTGCTCTTTTAGAAGGTCTACAACCAGGGCAAAGTTGGATTTGGAGTCTTAGTACAGACCAACAAATTGGCAAAGCATTGCAATTATCTCTTCGATATGACGGTCGGCAGCTAGGTGGTGGTCGAATTGTGCATTCAGGACAGGCTCAAGTTCAGGCGATTTTTTGATTGTAAATCGGTCATTTAGTCTAAGAATGTCACTCAGATGATAGTTGTCTGATTGCCGACAGACCTTTAAGCCAACCTTAATTGTACTTTTGACGTAAGGACTCTAAAGGGTTCAACCTCTCAGTTTGCAGAATTATCCTCTCCATTATGCGCACATTTTTTCTTACTG
>CALDTK010000303.1 GCA_937924035.1 uncultured Saprospiraceae bacterium
GCGATTTTTCCAAGTCCTATGATGGCGAATCGATACATAGAGGAAAGATAGAAGCCAGCAGCTTAATGGGTAGTTGGCAATTGATAATTGTTGATGATCGTCGCGCTTAGTTCACCTTCGGCTCATTTTACTGGGTAGAACTTATTGGATCGTGGAGCGACTTCCGGTTTTCACAAAGTGGGAATTGGCCGTCAGTGTGAGATGCCTTGAAGTTGATCGGAGCGGTAACCTGACAACTCGATAAGTCCATGCGGAAATGAGATGCCATACCAGTTAGCTCATTCGTTACTAATGAGCGGAATGAAGAGCTTAGGAGACAATAGCCAATGGCTTCGTTTCTCTCCAATTTCCTCGCGTAAAATCAGGACACGGCTGCGGCATCCCATCACTAGCTACCGAACGTTCACTAAGTGGAGCTACTGCACTCCAAAGGCAGCCTTCATACACGTTTTGATCGAGTGGTAGTCCTTTTTGTAAGCACTCAACGATTCGATACATCATCATGCCGTCCATGCCTCCATGGCCACTATTTTTAGTTAACTCATTGAGGCGCTTATAGAGTGGGTGATCATAAAGTTCATAGACTTTTGCAAGGTCATCACCTTGTGCCCACCGGTGGTGGCTATCTGTGATTCCTTCCACACCACCTTCCAATGCTACTCGAGTAGGAAAGCCAGCGAGTATTCCTTTCGTTCCTTGAATAAGATTGTGTCTTGTATATGGCCTTGGGCTGGTTTCGTCCCATTGTACCATAATGGTTCGACCAATGTGTGTCTTAATGATTGAGGTATTCATGTCACCTCCTTTGAAGTCAAGTTTGCTCCATTTATGATCAGCAGGGTAGTTTTTGTCTGTATAGAGTTTTCGCCCACGTGCAGGAGTGGAGTAGGATATCAGGTTTTTAAAAATGTCTTCTCCTCGTGCGATGTTCATGTATTGTGCTACAGGCCCCAAGCCATGTGTTGGGTAGAGGTTACCGTTTCGCTTGGCGTATTCGAGTGTTCTCCAAGAGCCAGTTCCTCGTTGTTCTTCTTTTTGCTGAAACCGTAGTTCGTGAATGTATGCTGCTTCCGCGTGCAACGGTTCACCGATTACGCCCATGCGCACCATGTTTAAAAACATCAACTCATTACGATCGTAGTTGACGTTTTCCATCATCATGCAATGCTTCTTTGTTCGCTCAGAAGTGTCAACGAGGTCCCACATTTCTTGAAGGGTGGTTGCTATCGGCACTTCAATAAAGGCATGCGCCCCCTGATTCATGGCTTCTATCGCCATCGGGGCATGATTACCCCAATCGGTTGCAATGAAAACCACATCTGGCTTTACTTCCTCCAGCATGTTTTTCCACTTCTCAGGGTCGCCGAAATAACCCCGAGGATTAAGGTGATGTTGACCTTTACCTATCTCAATTGCTTTTGTCTTCCATTGATGGACGTTGTCTTCATAGAGATCACTAATTGCTACGACCTCGGTTCCTGGAAGTGAAGCGAAAAAGGTAAGGTGGTCTCCTCCGCGTGCTCCAACGCCGATAAAAGCGGCTTTGATCTTTTTGATTGGTGGTGCCGCAAAATCACCCATGTAGATGGAGGTTGCTGGCCTTGTTGACGTGCGCGGAGGAAGCAGAGAAGTCGCTGCAAGTGCAGCTGCCGAAAGTGAAGTCTTTTTGAGAAAGTCCCGCCGCTTGAGCATGATCAATGAATAGTTAATGATTGGGCTTTAAGGTAGCGATATGTGGAATAGGTGGGGAGGAGGTTTTTTCATCTGAGATAGATGCTCACCCATAGACTTTATATTTCAGAAAAGCTTATTTGTCGCTTGTTTGGAACAGGTTCCAGTTGCTGACCAACGAGGTTCATATTTAAGAAAAACTTATTTGTCGCCTGTTTGGAACAGGTTCACGACTCAACCCCATTCCAAAAAAAAAGCCCCCACAACAATAGTCATGGAGGCGTTTTTAAATTCCGAGATCCGAGATCCGAGATCCGAGATCCTACCAAATAATCACCCGATCCTCTGGCTTCACGTAATTTGGATCGTCCGCAGAAATACCAAAGGCATCATAGAACGTTTGAAGGTTTATCACCGGACCAGCAGCACGGTACATCCCTGGAGAGTGTGGATCAGTTTTTACCTGATTCTCTAGCGCCTTGTCGCGATACTTCGTACGCCAGATCGTTCCCCAGCTAATGAAGAATCGTTGCTCAGGAGTAAATCCATCAATCTTGCCCGGGTTACCATTTTCCTTTAAGTGAATCTGAAGACCATCATATGCAGAGTTGATACCACCTAAGTCGCCAATGTTCTCACCCAACGTGAACTCCCCATTAACATGAACATTCGGAAGTGGCTCATAAGCGCTGAACTGCGCAACCAACTTACCATTACGAGCATCAAAGGCCGTACGATCACTTTCTGTCCACCAACTGTTCAGGTTTCCATCTTTGTCATATTCACTTCCCTTGTCGTCAAAACCATGACTAATCTCATGACCAATCACAGCTCCGATGCCTCCATAATTCACGGCAGCATCAGCTTTGTAATCGTAGAACGGTGGTTGAAGTATTGAAGCAGGAAACACAATCTCATTGAACGAAGGATTGTAATACGCATTCACTGTCTGCGGACTCATAAACCACTCGTCTTTATCAACTGGTTTTTTTGCTTCAGCTACGTCTTTGTCAAAGTTGAACTTGCGAGCAGCCAGCATATTTCCCAAGTAACTTCCACCATTGGAGATACTCTTCACTTCTAAAGCTGAATAGTCCTTCCACTTGTCTGGATACCCAATCTTTACTCGGAAAGTCCCAAGCTTTTCAATTGCTTTCACTTTCGTTTCAGCGCTCATCCATTCGAGGTTATTTATCCGATTCTTGTAAGCACGACGAAGGTTGTTGACCATCTCAACTGCTGTTGCTTTCGCTTCAGCAGGGAAATACTTGTCTACGTAAAGTCTACCAACAGCCTCACCCAGGGTGCGATTCGTAGTGCTCAGAGCACGTTCTTCCCGAGAACGCTGCTTCTTTGCTCCACGCAATTCCTGAGAGTAAAACTCCCAGTTCGCACGATCAATTTCTGTCGATAGAAAGGACGCAGCCTGGTCGATTGCTTGCCAGCGTAAATAGTCTTTTATAGTTGTGATGTCAGCTTTCGCCAAAAGCCCACCTAAGTACTCCATATAAGCAGTCTCGCCAAGGATCACTGTATCAGGAGTCTCAAGTCCAGCAGCAGCGAAATAGCCTTTCCAATCTACAGCTGGAATGATTGTTTGCAGCTGATCAATACTTCGAGGATTGAAACGCTTATAAGGATCACGACGAGCCACTTTATCGAGCTTAGTCTTCGCAATACCAGTTTCAAACTCCATGACACGAGCAGCAGCAAGCTTCGACTTCATAGGTTCCATACCCGTGAATTCTAGCATACGAGCAACGTGCATGACGTACTTACCTCGGCGCACGACGCTGGTTGAATCCTCATCCAAGTAGTAATCACGGTTGGGTAGTCCTAACGAACCACCTCCAACATAAATGACCTTTTCATTTGAATTTTTTGGATTGCTGCCAATTCCAAAAGAGAAAAGTGCATCTCCTCCGTAAGGCAAAACCTCTTGCTGGTAAGCAATTACATCAGCATACGTTTTGATCGCATCAATCTTGTTGAGCCAAGGTTGAAGAGGCTTGATTCCAAGCTCATTCAACGCAGCGGTATCTTGAGCAACTGCGAAGAACGTCGCAGCCTTTCCTTGATCGCTAGTCGCTGGATATTTCCCAGAAGCAGCTGCAGTTTTTACTACATCAAGCGTCTGCGCGTCTGTCTTTTTTCGAAGTTCATCAAACGATCCCCAACGCTCACGGTCTGCTGGGATCTCAGTCTGGTCCAGCCAGTTACCATTTACATAGCGAAAGAAGTCCTCGGCTGGAGACACGGAAGTATCCATGTAGTCGAGGTTAATGCCAATTGGTTCGTCAGTTTGTGCGTTCACTTCTGTGAGTACGCCAAAAGCGAGTAGAGTAGCTATAGTGGCTACGAAGGGAGTAAATCTTTTCACGAAAGCTAATGTAATGATAGAAGCGTTAGATCTATTGGAACTTCATTGAAAGTGGATATCCATATCCCTGAAATAGTGAGTTATATGAACAAATCTGACGGTTTAGCGACTATTTCATTATGCACTTTCGTCAAAACCTGCATCTACTTCATAAACCTGCTATTATGAAAGCTTCACTTCTTGCCCTATTTGCATTTTTTACCTTGCTTACATTTTCTCCAGACCAAATTGAAGGACGCTGGGAACGAATCTATCATGACGGAGAGAGTGTAGTCTACGCCCGTACACCTGAAGTAGCAAAAGGCGGTTGGTTTGAATTTTCGAAAGACGGCGAGCTGGCTGTACGTCAAAATGCAGGCTGGTGCGGTACGCCTCCGATTTCATATAGAACTTACACCGGTGGAACATACGATCTGACCAAAAAAGGAAAGCTCACTATGATTCATGAGTTCTGGGGTGGCATGGACACCACCTATCATCAGATAGTTTCGGTTACCGATGACACGCTGCGCATGCGATTCTTGGCTAGAGGAAGTAGGTAGAGCTAATTATAGGTCTACTATCCTCAGTGATGAGGATTGGGAATCACCCTCCCCCCAAAGGATGAAACCGCTCCATCACATCTCTCAAGTGCCCTACATCTAGGTGTGTATATAGCTCCGTAGTTGTGATACTGGAATGACCTAACATTTCCTGCACAGCTCTTAGATCCGCTCCGCCTTCCAAAAGGTGCGTTGCGAAAGAGTGGCGTAAAGTATGCGGCCCAACACGTTGCTCGATTCCAGCAGCCTTGGCAAGGTCTCGGATGATCATAAACACCATGTTGCGACTTAGTTGTTTGCCTCGTCGTCCAAGAAAGCAATATTCAGCATGCTCTGGGTGGACATTGGGTTGCTCTTTACGGACGTGTTCCCAATAGAAATTCCAATGTTTGATTGCACTCGCTCCGATCGGAATGAGACGCTCCTTGTTGCCCTTTCCTATAACGCGAATGAAATCTGCCTCAAAAAAAAGCTGATTCAGACGAAGGTTGATGAGTTCGCTCACACGCATGCCACATGCGTACAAAAATTCAAGCATCGCTCGATTTCTTAATCCTTGAGGTGTCGAATGATCGATCTCCAAAGTCATTGCAGATATCTGCACTTGACTTAGTACCGATGGAAGTTTTTTCGGAAGAGGTACAGATTCCAATTCACCCGCAGGGGAGACATCGATGTAGTCTTGCTCGAGCTGATAGCGGTAAAAGCCTTTGATGGCAGACATGATCCGAGCAACTGATCTTTGGGCCAGACCGATGTCATACAGTTCCTTTATGAAACTTCTGATTTGTGATTCTTCGATTGATTCAGGACGGGCAATGCTTCCAGTTTCTTCATCTCCAAGAAAAGCACATAGCTTTCCTATATCACGAACGTAGGCATCGAGCGTGTGGTCGCTATGCCCTCGCTCTACGCGCATCGAGCCGATCCATTCTTTGGTGATGGATTTCCAGCTTTTGGGCAGTTCTCCCAACCCCTTTTGTATCGCTTTGCGCATCAGTACGAATCTCTAATCAAGGCTAAGGTTTTCTCCATTGCCTCCTTGTAATCCTTTGATCCTCCGCGGAAATGATTGTGCATAAAGCTGAAGGCCAGCCATCTTCCAGACTTCGCTTGTAGTAAGCCAGTGAGGCAGTGATTATGACGTAAGGTGCCTGTTTTGGCATAAACGTATGGACTTCCCTGAGTACCCTTGTACCAATTTCGGATGGTTCCACTTTCGCCTCCTATCGGGAATAATTGCGTTAGGTAATCGACCCCATGTTTTGCCGAAAGGCGATGAACTAATAAACCTAAAGCACGTGGAGTCACCATGTTGTAGTGTGATACACCGCTACCGTCTGCCCAGGAAAGATCATCATCGGAAATTTGTAGTACTTCTTCTTGGGCTTTCGCCAAAACCTGTTCCACGTCAGTAAGATCTTTTGCGTACAAACCCGCTTCAAGGAGTAATTGCTCCGCTAAAAAGTTATCACTAGGTAACATCATTTGCTTAAGCAGGCTATCTCGAGGTTCGCCATACCAAACGCTTGTTCCCCAATCTGAGGGTAGAGGCTTGTTGTGATAGCGGACCGACTTCCCCGTCCAATCTTCGAGAAGTTGCGTCACCATGTTTGCAGTGGAGTAGAGGGGCGCATAGAGGGTATCTTCAAATGTGGTTTTGGCGGAAGCTATAAACCGGTTGGAAAACTCACTTCGATTCAAATACTTTTCTCGAGTGAAGTCAGACGTTTGGGCTACGATAAAGGAAGGTTGGGTCTCAAACCTCATAACCGTAACAGGCGAACCGTTCTGCCGAGAATAAGTGGTGTCAGGCAAACGACTCACGCGGGCCATGTTTCTATACAATGGCATCCCCGACCGCTCGCGCGCAAACGCATAATTGTAGTCATCCCACATCCATCCTTCTCCAAAACGAGGAAGGCGGACGTAACCATGCAGGTTTACTTCTACTATCCCTGACCAATCAGCGATAAGCTTACGGATGCGCTCGTTGTAGGGCAACTTGTCGGCAGCCAACTGCGGGTATGCAAGCCCCCAAAGTCTAAGTGTATCCGCTTCATAAGCATACGCAATTGCAGGGATTGAATCTTGCGGCAGCCACTCCAGGCAAGTGGCAAGCGTTAAAAGTTTGGTATTGCTTGCAGGCGTAAACAGTGCATCGGCATTCCTTTCAGCTAAGACCTCACCATTCTCTGCATCAGCAAGGAAAAACCCAGTAAATGCTTCTTGGTAGCGTGGCTCAGTATCCATTTGCTTGGGCACTTTCGAGCCACTGCAACTGAGGAGCACCGATAAAAGACTTAGAAATAAAAAGTTTTTGATCACCGCGTCAAGGTAGGGCAGTACCGACAAAAGGCTAGCCGTTTGAAAAACGTTTTCGTATGTTTAGGATAGCTCAATTGATAATGCTGAGATGTTAAAACAGATTTCTCCGCATCTCGCAAGTTCCGTCATAAGACCTGCAGCCAAACTTAAGGGTCGAAATGACGGTTCCAAGTAAGCGTCCCTATCAGCGCATTATCGATTGACAACTATCAACTAAAATTTAGACGCCTTGGCCCTCCTCGATCAACAACCAACCCGTACATGTGAATACTGTGGCGAAGTGCTCAGAGGACGTTCTGATAAGAAGTTTTGCAATGCGGAATGCCGTAACGGTTTCCATAATCATTTTGCAACACTCAACGATGCGTTTATGCGTAAAGTCAATAAGATTTTGCGCAAGAACCGCCGCATTCTCGCTGAGCTAAATCCTGATGGCAAAGCAAATGTGCATGTCGACCGTCTCAATGATCGTGGCTTTAGCTTTAATTATCACACCCATATCTACACAACGAAGGAAGGCCGCGAGTATCGGTTTTGTTATGAGTTCGGCTACTTAGAATTCAAGCCAGATTGGTTTGTCCTTGTGAGAAGGGATCAAGAACGCGGAGAAAAGCGAGTTCAGTAAGGCCTTGAACTACAGCTGTTAGGTTGAATCAAAGATGAAGGTCCACCGAAAATCTCCTCAATTCTACCAAACACCAAAATCTGTACACTAAAAGCACTTTGCGCACGCCTTTTGCAGGAAAACCTCTAGCTCCCTGCAATTGAACAACAATAATGCGTACTACACTACTCACTTTAGTATCGGTTTTGGCTCTGGGGCTAACGGCTACTGCCTCGCCAAAGAATCCGGATAAAGAGGAAACGGTAATCGTTTACCGTAATACACAGTCTTTCTTTGATATCGCTGGTTGGCCAGATGATGGACTGCACGCTATGGCAGACGTCCATATTCACGAGTATCCTTCTCGAGGAGAAGTGAAAGTCAATCTTGCTGAGGAAGGCTTCATCTTCTATCCCGACATGGACCTTTGTGCCGCAAATGATGAGTTCATCTATTCCGTTAAGTACGGAGATTGGATGGAAACCTATCGTATCAAGCTAGAAATCGTTTGTGATGCACCAACGATTATCGCCCAGTTCAGTCCCAAGGCGACGAATGGTGAATACACATCTTTTACCATCCTAGGCGTCCAGAGTTTTCCTGGAAATACACTTGCCATTTTTGATAAAGCAGGTCGTCCAGTTTTCAAAGAGGAAGACTACAAGAACACCTGGGAAGGTCGACTACCAGATGGCACTTACGCCAAGACAGAAGATGAGTACCTATATGTATTTGACGATGGAAATGGAAATTTGCACAGCGGATACATCCGCATTCACTAGTCTTCCAGTTCCCGGACGTAAAACGCCTCGATTATCACGGATAATCGAGGCGTTTGTTGTTAAGGCTATTAGTAGCCTACCTTCAAGTGTAGCGAATCAATCTTCCACAAACAACGCAGATATACTCCTGTGCTCATGCGTGTTTCGAATAGCTCTCGCAAAAAGCTTATCCGTGCTCAGGACAGTAATCTTATCTCTAGGCTTGTCTTTTTTCAATGGAATTGTATCACATACAATCACCTCCATGAATTTTGAAGCTGCTATCTTCTCATAAGCGTCACCTGACAACACAGGGTGTGTGCACAATGCTCGGACACTTTTTGCGCCTTTCTCGATAAGCACTTCAGCAGCTCGGCAAAGAGTTCCGGCTGTATCAACCAAGTCATCAACGACGATGACATCAGCTCCTTCAACTTCTCCGATGACCGTCATCTCAGCGACTTGATTGACTTCTTTTCGCACCTTATCGCAAATCACTAATTCTCGGTGAAAGTGCTTGCTGTAGGTTCGGGCACGTTTTACGCCACCCACATCTGGAGAAGCGAAAATCACGTTGCTTAAGTCAATGTTCTCGGCTAAATGAGGAATGAAAATCGCCTCGGACTTTAGGTGGTCTACTGGAATGTCAAAGAATCCTTGAATTTGATCTGCGTGAAAGTCCATCGTCATGACGCGATCAGCCCCTGCAGTCTGCAAGATGTTCGCGATCATACGAGCGCTGATAGGCACACGGGGTTTGTCTTTACGATCTTGACGTGCATATCCAAAGTATGGTATAACAGCAGTGATGTACCCCGCAGAAGCACGCTTTGCTGCATCCATCATCAGAAGTAGCTCCATCAAATTGTCTGTCGGCGAGAAGGTGCTTTGAATAAAAAACACCCACGCTCCACGAACGCTCTGATTGATGATTACACGCATTTCACCATCAGAGAACCTGCGAACGGTGACATCTCCGAGACCATCCCCGTAGTAGTCAGCAATTCGCTTGGCGAGGTACTGCGATTTCTCGCCACTAAAAAGCTTTACGTCTATCACGGGGGGTATCATTTGCACTGGCGCAAACATAGCAGTTCACACTGCCTATTTTTAACGTTGTCAACGGCTGTGAGCAAAAAACCAAAAGGTGATCTGCGTTGTATAATTATCATGAAGCTATCCACTCTAACTCTTTGTCTCTTAGGACTCTTTTCGTTCATTGCCTGTGAGGAGACTTCCGTCAAAACCACCGCTGCGATAGGGATACCTGCTGATTCGCCCTCGATTGTTACTCGACCGGAGGGTTGGGATGGCTATTGGTACAGCGGTAAAGCAGAGGTAAATAGCTACGATCTTATCCAAAACCGCTATGGAGAAGATCGCAAAGGAGATGCCGTCTTGATTTTCGTAACCGAACCATTTCTACCCAATCAGCAAGTAAAGTTCGACAACAAACCAAGTGAGGAGGAAGCGATTAGTGTTCTTAAACTCAATCGAATTCATCGATTCAATACAGGTATTTACGACTACAGCTTAATGCTGTCATCTTTTACACCTGTTTCACGCAATCAATATCCTCATACATTGAAAACTACCTTGAGTGCTCAAGACTGGTGCGGACATTCTTGGTGGCAACTCAATTACCAAAAAGGAAAGTATCAAGCTGAGCGCCGTAGCTATTTTCAAGCTGAGGCTGATGCTAAGGTTGCGCTTGATGGTGTATTGCTTGAAGATGAGCTGCCAGGACTAATGCGTCTTGATCCAACAAAGGTCCCGACTGGTAAGCAGCAAGTAATTCCAGGGGCGATGTACAGTTCGCTCTTTCACGAAATGCCTGAAGCGCAAACGGCTACTATTGAAGTAGATACAAAAGGCGATGAAGCCCATCTTGTAATCAGCTATGCGAAAAATGCAAGAGTGCTCACGTATCGCTTCGAAAGTGAGTTTCCCAACAAATTGCTGGGATGGGAAGAAACTGTGAAGGGTAAGAGGCTCAGCTCTGCCGCACTCAAGCATTCATCTCAGGAGGCATATTGGGGCCAAAATTCAAATCAGTTCTCGTCAATGCGAGAAACGCTAGGACTATAAACTTGCCTTCTTAGCATTAAAGGTGAACTGCTCTAGCGCGACCTCAAGTGTACGGTCTTCTTGAGCAATGATTGTCTCAATTTCACGGGGTACAATGACGTCAGGAGTCAAGTTACCTGTTTGATCACCAGGCATATCCATATACCATAGTGGCATATTAATCAGCAGAGAGCCGTCTGGGCCGATTGGCTTTTTGAAAAGTGTTCCAGCAAACATCCGTTCGGCTGATCCTCCTGCAACTTGACCAACAACTTTACCTCTCTTGTAGGTCTGAACATAATTAGCAAAGCACGTTCCTCCTGAAAAAGTTGTTTCATTCACCAGTACAATTACTTCGCCGTCGTAGTGAACTGCTCCTTTCTCAGGTTTACATTTTTCCGACATGGACTTTTTAGTGAAGACTCCGTTCTTTTTTCGAACGCCGCCGTAAAACCTTGAACCGATTTTACTGAAAAAGTTTTTACCTCCAGCTCTTTCTGCATAGCCGAAGCCTGCATCTCCGCTATAAAAATTTGAAGTTGCTATCGTGCTAAAAATATAATTGACAAAGTTGAGTGAGCCCCCTGTATTGTTTCTTAAATCAATGATGATTCCTTTGGGTTGAAGCGAGTCAACGCGCTTCATTATATTTTTGACAGTTTTGTATTGATTAACTTTCTCGAAGGCACTAGAGCTAAACGTTCGAATGCTAAATCTATATACATCAGGATTCGAAGTAGTGTCTAATCTGACAAGCCTGTTTAGACGGTCGATTCGTTCTTGCTTTTTCTGTTTTCGCGAAAGCTTTTTAACTTCATCTGTTTTAGTATTTTTTGTAGTGTCCCTGTTAAGGTAAGCTTGCTTAACACTCGGAATTAGGGTGATTTCCTTGGGTTTGTTATCAATAAGTAGGCTTACGGTTAAGGAGTCTTTCCAACCATAGAGACGTTGATAGAACGAAGCTGGGTCTAAGGCTGGGAAATACGTTTTGGCGGAAGCTAAATCATGATCTCCAAGTCCAATGAACGAGCCAATTGTTTGGAAAATTTGCTGTGCCGGTTTCCCTTGGAAGGATAGGACTTCTACTCCAGGATAATATGTAGTAGAATCTAAAAGAATTAAGGTGTCACTCAAGACGACACGACCATCATCGACGTATCTTGTATAGAATTCGTAATTATACAGTTTCTTTTTTTTTGCATAGTCTGATCCCTTCTTTCTCGTAAGCTGAAGGTGACCATCACCAAGCAGTTCATTGTATGTTGAGGTTAGTTCGATGAGGTCAGCGACATGAATAGAATCTTCTACTGTGCTCTTTGTTAGTCTCTCGCGAAGTATCACCAAAATACTATCGAGAGACTTTGCGCCTTCGCCACGAAAAGCAAAAGGGTGATAAGTTTTGACAGCTTCATTAAAGTCCAACAAGATGGTGTCGGCTTCAGCTTGGGAGTACCTAAATATTTCTTGCGCTGCTAGATCAAGTGAAGTGAGACTTAGCAGGAGTATTAATAGAGGTAGGTAGTTTCGCACGGTTGTAAAACTAAGAATCACGTTTGGCAATTGCATTAATTCCATCACGGATTTCAGCTAGTAGTTCAATGTCTTTTGGTGTGGGAACTGTTTTGTCAGTCTCATCTTCGGCTCTATCACGAAGATTTTTTATCAACCTAAGAACGATGAAAATCGTAAGGGCTATGATCAAAAAGTCAATGCCATTTTCGAGTACTAAGCCGTATTTTAATACCAATCCAGAACCTGAGATCACCTATCCTGCATCGTCAAGCAGCGGTTCGACAATCGTCCAAGACTTGTCACTCACGTCTATGCCCCCTGTCAGGTAACCGAGCGGGGGAGAGATTAATCCTCTTACGAGGGCATCGATGATTTTATTGAATGAGGCACCAATGACCACACCGATGGCTAAATCAATCATGTTCCCTTTGATGGCAAATGCCTTGAAATCATTCCAGAATTTCTTCATAGTTCAACGAATAACGCTATTTGCCGGCAATCGCATCCTTTTGTCGGATTTCTACCTACAATCGTCGTGGAATTCGCTTTTGCTAAAACTCTAGCCTATATATTTCCCTCAATGATGAACTGGTGGGAAACATTACCGCTTATCGAGCAAGTCTTTGCTGGCATGGCTATAGGATTTGGAGGTCTACTCTTCATTTTATTGTTGGTCAGTTTGCTTGGGGGAGAGGCAGACCTCGACTTCGATACGGACATCGACATGGATGGCGGGGACGGTCAAGGATCTTTCTCGGTAAAGACCATTTTATCTTTCCTTACCTTTTTCGGTTTTGGAGGTTGGGGAGCACTAAGTCTAGGAGCGCCTGTTTGGCTTGTTATACTCATCGCGCTCGGCGTTGGCTACGCGTGCATGTCATTGTTAGCCTTGCTATTAGTCTACCTCATGCGACTAGGTCATGACGGAGGTCGAGATGTTCAAGCCGTCCTTCAACAACGAGGAGAAGTCTATCTACTGATCCCTTCAAACAGGCAAGGGAATGGTCTCATACACGTGCGCATGGGGTCAAGATTGGTAGAATTGGAAGCCGTTACAAACGGCCCTACTATCGAAAGTGGGAAGCTTGCAAGGGTCGTACAAATTCTTGGAGAGAACAGAGTTCTTGTTGAAGAAATGCCAAGCTTGAACTCCTAATGATAAAGTCAATTTCACACATATCGTTGGTCGAGTTTTCATCCACGATCGTCGTGTCAACAGTCAAAATTATGTCATCGTCTCGTATTTTAAGGGACACATTCACCAACACCTAATACACCATGGAAGGACTACCTTTTTTTGCAGGAGGCGCAGCATTGCTGGGTTTTATATTTCTGCTACTCATTATTTTTCTATCACGTTACAAGCGTTGTCCATCCGATAAGATCCTTGTGATTTATGGTAAGACGAATTCCGGTTCGGCGAAATGCCTAGCTGGTGGTGCTGCTTTTGTATGGCCTGTCGTTCAAGACTACGCCTACCTTGATCTTCACCCGATTAGTATCGATGTCGATCTACACGGAGCACTTTCTCGACAAAACATTCGTGTCAATGTACCGTCTCGATTTACAGTAGCAATTTCCACCGAAGCAGGGGTCATGACCAATGCTGCCGAGCGTTTGCTCAACCGCAACGAGGACGAGATTCGTGACATGTCAAAAGACATCATCTTCGGTCAGCTACGTCTGGTCGTTGCAACGATGGACATTGAGGAGATCAACTCTGATCGTGATAAGTTCTTGGCGAACGTTTATCACAACGTAGGTACAGAACTACGTAAGATCGGTTTGGAGCTAATCAACGTAAACGTTACTGATATCCAAGATGAGTCTGGCTATATCGAGGCACTTGGTAAGGAGGCTGCCGCACAGGCAATCAACGAAGCAAAGGTCCGCGTTGCCCAGCGCAATCAGACAGGGTCGATCGGTGAAGCAGAAGCAAGACAGTTACAACGTGTAAAGGTTGCTGAGGCTGAAGCTGGTGCTGCTTCCGGTGAGGCCGATGCAGCTAGATTACAACGTGTACGACTTGCCGAGGCCGATGCTGAAGCAACGGAAGGTGAGAACCTCTCGAAGATCAAAATTGCACAATCTGATGCTGTACGACGAGAGCAGGAAGCAGAGGCACTTCGCCGCGCAACTGCTGCGGAGAAGGTCCAGAATGCAAACTCTCTTGCCGATGCCTATGAGGCAGAGCGTAAAGCCGAGCTCGCTCGTGCTGCCCGTGAACGTGCAACACTCGAAGCCAATGAGATTGTGAAAGCCGATATCGCCAAGCGCGAGGCTGAAATCAATGCGGAGGCAGATGCGGAGAAAATCCGTCGAACCGCTAAGGGTGAAGCCGATGCACTCCTTGCAATGAAGCAAGCTGAAGCACAGGGTAACCTCGAGATTCTTGCCAAGCAGGCAGAAGGTCTAAAGGCGATTGTTGATGCAGCAGGCGGAGATGCGCGAGAAGCTGTTCTCATGCTCATTGCTGATAAGCTACCGGAGCTTGTAAAGACGCAAGTCGAAGCGATCAAGAACATTAAGATCGATAAGGTCACTGTCTGGGAAGGCGGTGGCGGAGGCGGATCAAATGGCGAAGGTGTTGGCTCGACAGCCAACTTTGTCAGCGGTCTTTACAAAGCGGTTCCACCACTTCGTGACTTGTTCGATATGGCAGGCATGAACTTGCCTAGCTACTTAGGCTCAATTGAAGATGTAGAAGGTGAAGTCATTTCTAACGAAAAGAAAAAACCTTCGAAGTCTAAAGCCAAACCTTCAACAAACGGTAAGAGTGATGCTACGCCCCCACCGTTAGCATAAAGGCTAAGTTCTAATGTGAAGTCGCTGGTGGCCATTGCCGCTGGCGACTTTTATTTTTCTACTAACTATGTTTGATCTATGCGAAATTCAATTTTAAGTCTCTTGCTGGTTGCTCTGTTCTCGCTAACTGCCTGCAACACAAATGATGAACGTTTACCTCTACTTTATGGTGATTGGCAAGGCGTTAGCTGGACGCGAAATGACGCCCCTGCTTCATCAGATCCTGGACAGGTGAAGTTTTCCTTTAAGGAAGATTTCTCATACACAGCTGCTCTTGGCAAGCAGGCTGAAGAAGGTGATTTCGTCTTCAGAGATAGCAAACTCTACACTACTGCTACGGGTGGCCGTAAAGTGGAAAAGGTTGTCGGTATATTAAAACTAGAAGGTGATTCACTCGTTTTTGACATGAATCGCCAAGGTGATCCTGAACGATTAGTCTTGCTGAGACAATAAAGTATCCTTTATCCCTCAACCTTTTTCTTATCAAAGAAAAGTCGCTTCAATTTCAGGCATGGGCCACATTGGCTGCCCTTGCCCTCGTATGGGGTAGTAGCTATATCTTGATCAAGAAGAGTCTGTTGGCTTTTGAACCAATGCAAGTTGGGTACTTAAGGTTGACTTTTGTTGGGCTTGCCTTTATTCCTTTGGCTTTTCAAAAGTGTAAAGGGCTTTCGCCAAAACAATGGTTGACGTTATTTGCAATTGGCTTATTCGGTACAGGATTGCCATCTTTTCTTTTTCCGTTCGCTCAACAAGAATTGTCGAGCAGCCTTGCCGCTGCACTGTCTTCGTTGACACCATTGATGACCTTGTTGGTTTCGGTAATGATTTTCCGCCTCCCGCTAAGAAAGTGGCAACTTATCGGTATCCTCGTCGGATTGGGAGGGGCGCTTTTGTTGGTCGTTTCTAGGTATGGATGGTTTGGCGCCGATGGTGTTTCATGGCCTGTATTTTCAATCCTTTTGGCTGTAGCGGCCACGATTTGTTATGCATTGAGTAGCAATATTGTAAAGCGTTTTTTCGCATCTGCTGATCCGCTTATGATGACTGCGGGCGCGATGGCTCCGATTGGGCTGGTCGCGGTAATTGCCCTTTTTGCTAGTGGTGGAGTCTCAGTAGACTTTGCAAACGAACCAGACTTGTTGACAGCTTATGTTTCTGTTGTCTTTCTAGGTCTCATAGGTACAGCTTTGGCTAGTTGGCTTTTCTTTCGATTGGTCCAACTTACTGACCCTGTTTTTGCAAGTACGGTGAGTTATCTCGTTCCTATCATTGCACTTGGTTGGGGTTTGATGGATGGAGAACTGATCACAATTCTGATAGCAGTTGGCTTAGCACTTATTCTTTTGGGTGTGAGTTTGGCTCGACGATAAATTCACTTCAAGGTTATAGCATGAGTCTCCAACGTCATCCTGCTCTCTACATCGCACCTACTGCCGACCAAGGTCGCGGTGTGTTTACCGCAGAAGCAATTGCCAAAGACAGTACGATCGAACTTTGTCCTGTTATCGTTATTCCGGGAAAAGACTTCGACCGGATTCATGAGTCATATTTACACGACTACTATTTCATTTGGGAAGGGGTTGCAGAAACCGCAATCGCATTGGGCTACGGTTCGCTTTACAATCATTCTGAGGATAACAACGCTGATTACGAGATGGACTTCCCGAGCCAAACGATAAGCATCATTGCTCAGCGTGACATTGAGGCAGGTGAAGAGATTTTCATCGACTACACCGATGGGCAGGATAGAAGTACGTTGTGGTTTTAGGTCACTTTCTCTCAAACTATAAAGTAGCGGGAAAGTCTGGAGAACCATCGAAGAATAGGGTAGTGACAAGCCTAAGACCAGTCTCTTTTCCTAGATAGAGCTTCCAAACATGAGGTGGCAAAGAATAAAGGCAACTACAGAAATGATGATTCCGATAAGGAAAATGTGAAACGATTTGCGCAGCAAGCTGAACTTCGTTCCAATCGTTTGCCCCAAGTGGAATGTATCTTTTGCAATTGCCTTATACAGTTCATCGCCCTTGTACATCAGTCCTGTTAGCTGTTCAACATAGTCCTCTTCCTTCATTCCTGTGAAGTTTCCATAAAAGAGAAGATTGGTTGAGTCTGCAGTACCATGTCTCAACTCAGGTCGAGTAGCGAAAATTGCAAACGTAATTGAAGCGATATTGGTAATTAGCATCATGACGATGGGATAGATTAGGTGAGGATCCTTCTCTAGTTGGCCATACATGGTGCCTAGGATAATTGACAGAATTAATGCGTTGACAGAAATTAAAATGTTCGATTTTCTATCGATCATCGTGTTCAAGGTGTATTGATTCTTTGACACTATGCGAAACAAGGTCTCTGCTCCACGTTCGGAGCGGGGCTCAACTTTAGCCAGTTTTTTCCTTAGTTCTTTAAGGCCATTTTTGTCTACGGCCAAAGATTCCATTAAATATTTGTCTTCCGCCTTTTGCGCTTTCTTGTCGCTTAATTCCATGGTGTTGAAGGTCTGTGGTGATTAGAAATTTATCTTCAAGATTGCAGTTTCTGCTGCACAAATTTCAGAGCGATTAGGCTAGTGAATAGCGCTAAGGAGATATAGCACATCGGTGTTCCTGAAGCGGTTTGGGGACACTGAGTTAGGCCCGATAGATTTGACATAGTGCCAAAGAGCGCAATGCTAGCGGCTAATCCTGTTCCGGCATAGTAAACGATCTTGTTCCAATTGAGCAGATGGCCAATGAATGGCACTACCAAGCACAATGCAATTATGTAGCACGCTGGTATACTAAGAATCTTGGGGCAAATTGACCCATCAGAAAACTCATCATACACTAGTCCACTTGTGCCCCAAATGCCGACAATGAAAACAAGGGGAATTAGGATCCCTGTTAGTTTACTAAGGACCATCATTTATTCTGTGGTAAGGGTATCCAATGGATAAAGCGACGGGATGGTAATAATGCTGTTGGTTATAGGAGCATCCAGGTCAAAGGTTTTTCCGCTGATGTACTTAACCGAAAGACTCTTTGCCTTTTCCGAACCTAACCCAAAGTGAAGAGTACTGGATTGGTCGCTGGTCAAGCCTTCTCCAACGACATAATCTTCAGTAAGGCGTTTTCCTGATTCTGTTACAACCTGCACTTTAGCACCCAAGTCATTTGCATTGTCCGCCAGCTTTACTTTGATGTAATTGTTTTCGCCGCCATTATTGATATAAGCGGAAATAGGCGAGTCAAGATTTACCCATACCATGTCTAAGTATCCATCCTGATTAAAGTCTGAAACGAGTGGAGTGATACCGTAATTTGGATTTACAACCCCACTGCGAGCTTCAGTAGCGGCGAAGGTATGATCAGCTTTTTGAACAAGGAATCGCCCAGGTAACTTGAACAACTTGTGTGGCGGAAAAGCAACATAATTTTCAGCAACAATCAATTCCTGCAATCCATCATTATTCATATCTGCAAAGACAGCTCCCCAAGAAAATTCAAAATCTTTGGTTAGCGTCTCTTCTGAGACATCTTTAAATACAAATCCACCTTGGTTTTCAAAGAAGATCCAATCTGGGTTGAAGAGGCTTTTATCATCAATGTTACCACTTGCCATAAATGTAGGCACCGTGGATCCAGTATTTGAGAACATGAAATCCACTAGTCCATCGTTGTTGTAGTCTCCAACAGCAATCCCCATTGGGTATCCATATTTACCTGTTGTTGGGTTTGGCATCACTGCGAATGTCCCATCACCCTTGTTCTTGTACGTTCTTACTTCGCCCGTATCATGGGCAACAATCAAGTCCAACCATGAATCGTTGTCGATGTCGACGAAGATTCCCATGAAGGTATTGTGTACATATTCAAGACCAGATTTTGTGGTTACATCGCTAAATGTATTGTCTCCATTGTTGAGCAGTAGTTGACTGACGGGGCCATATGTTTTACTAAAGTTGTTCTGCCCAATCATCTGGTCCTTACGTATGTAGTTTGCTACAAAAATATCTGTAAATCCATCTTTGTTTACATCTCCGAATGTCAAGCCTAAGGGCGTCGCATTGCCGGCTAAGTCATAGTCTAACTTGGAAGCTTGGAATTTTCCATTCGTGTTGTAGTAAATTGTAACACCGTCTTCTCTTGATACAATTAGATCTGAAAATCCATTATTGTCTAAATCAGTAGATGCACCAGCTAGTGAGCTAAGGTTCGTTTTGTCGGGGAGCCCAACCTCTTTAGATATAGAAATAAACTCTCCATTCTTGTAGCCAAGTAGCTCATCTTGTTGATCGTACCCTCCTCCTAAAAACAACTCGTCAACGCCATCATTATTGATGTCAATTAGTACTGAAGCTGTAACAGGGAGTGACTTTTCCTTGTTAAATTGCTGGGTAAAGCCAACCGGTATTTTTTCAAATTTCGGGATTTTATTCTCCTCAATCTCATTGCTGTAAGGATCGTTTTTATCTAAGTTAAATCTAATGGCGACAATGGTCATCATGATTAAAAGGACGGTCAGGAGTCCTAGAAGGATGCGAATGAGAATCTTCATGATTGAAGGTTTTTAGTAAATTGAAGTTGAAGTAATGAGGCACTGAAGACAATGAAATGAACGACGTTCATGGCTATCGGAGCGACGTATTTTCCTAGGTTTGGAGAGAGGTAGAAAAAGACAAAAACGGATATGAGCAACACAATAGGATTGAGTATGGCCATCCATTTTTTATAGTACGTTCCTCCTCTCAGTATCGCGATTACGAAAAATATCGAAAGTGCTAAAATGACTACACGTAGCGCTTGCACCAGTGATTCGCTGATGAGCGTGTAATTGTCGAGTATGGTCTTGTATGTTGTTGTATCTATCTCGTTTTGGAGGTGGACAATTGTGCCTAGAAAAGCTCTTGAAGTAATCCAGAATCCGCCTACCGTAAATGCAAGAATACCTAGGCAGAACACTATGGATGCTAACCTAACGCTCCCTCGTTCTAGCATTTTGTAGATATGGTAGTAGCCGACAAAATAGAACGGAACCCCTACGACCGCTATAAAATGTCCTTCAATGAGGTTTTTACGCGGGACGTAGTAAAAAAACTGATAGTTCTCTCCATGTCCAGTTAGTTCAGGACTGAAGTGTAGTAGGAATTCTCCTGTCCCTACCAATATACTGCCCAGAAGTCCCAGTAAACCTGTAAAAAGTATGATTTTATGCTCTTTGCTTGTCAGCATGTTTTTCTAGTCTCGTGTTTTAATTAGTTCAGTGTTGGGTCAGCTACTCATACCAGCTCGCGTACATGACATAGGCGTCTGCTATACGATTCACCTCTCCAACCATCATTTCAGGACTTAGCTTTTTAATAGGCTTGGCAGGAATTCCTGCATATATCCAACCTGTTTCGCATCTCATTCCTTGGGTGACAATTGCTCCAGCTGCAATAAGGCAGCCCGACTCAACTACTGCATGGTCCATCACAATGGCGCCCATTCCAATGAGTACATCGTCATGGATGGTACAACCATGCACGATTGCACGGTGCCCTATGCTTACGCGATTGCCAATTGTCAACGCAGCTTTTTGATACGTGGCATGTAGGATTGCACCATCTTGTACATTGACTTTATCGCCAAGAGTTATGGTGTTTACATCACCCCTTACAACAGCTTGGTACCAGAAGGTGCACTCCGTACCTGTTGTAATGTCGCCAGTCAACACGGCCGTCTCAAATACTTTTGAGCCTTTACCCAATTGAGGTTTCTTTTCGCGGACTTCTACTAGCATGTTGTTGAATTGTATGAGTTGAGTTCAATTAATTCGAAAGGTAATTTCATCTACTCGTATTCATGAAGACTAGCTTAAAAATCAAAGCCTGCAACTACTCTAACAACAGGATCGCTATCATCTTCAGGTACATAGTATCCAGCGCTCATCGTGAAAATCTTTAATGGTCGAACAAACAAGCCTCCACCAAATGAAGAATGCCAAGTATCACTCTCTTGGATTTCACCTTCGTCTACCCAAACACGTCCGTGATCAAAGCTTGCAAATACTCCAAACGGAGTTTTTGTATCGGTTTTTTTGAATTCTTGACGGACATCAATGTTGTTGTAAAACATGTGCTCGCCGATAAACCTGTCTCTTCGGTATCCTCTCAGCATTCCTTCGCCAAGTCCCTGTCCATCATAGAAGTAGTAATCTCCAGCTGTCGTTCCAAATCCAACTCTAGAGGCTATAACAGCTCCGTTCCATAGACTTTGGTAAACCGTTAGATCCGTTTCAAACGTTGGCATTGTCGTCGGTTCTGGCTCGGTACGGCGACGCAAACCAGCCTCGGCCGAGAAAGACATTCCATCTCGAGGAAATCCTTTGTCGTCAATGTTTTCGTACTGGTATCCCAAATTAGCCTCTATGTACCAAGCACGATCGAACAGAATATTGTCTGGCTCTAAGGCGCCTAAAGATTTGTCAGGGTCTCGATCCAAAACAATCGATTCACCAACAAGCCCAAAGGTTAGTCCGCCATCATGAACCTTGTGTCGATAAGTTAAGATCGGAGCAAGTCGAATGATTTCTTGAGGAATTCGGTAAAAACTACGTTCACCCGATATTTCAGTTGTTTCATTACCAATGCCAAAAAAGTTGACCGCAAAATTCGAAGTCTGATACAGGGCGTCAACATTAAAATTTAACCGAGGAGCTAAATCGACAATTCCGAAATTGTAATTCAATTGTGCTCCTTGTGTGGCAGAAGTGTAGTAGCCTCCAAAACGTTGCGTAAAGTGCCTATGGAAGGTGTAGTAATGCTTTTGATACGTTAGTCCTAGTTGTAAACCATCATCAACATTAAATCCAAACTTCGGTAACCACAAGCCAAAATCATAATTGACGTCCCGGTAATTGTATTGATTGAGTCTGTATGACTTCGACAAGTGCTTTTCTGTTTCTTTTCCTAGTTCCAACTTATCTTGATCAGGCCACGCATATACACGCGTTCGCTTCTGTAGTGCTCGGGTCTTGTCGGATGTGATCACCTTGTCTTTTTCCGGACCTGGGATTATGCGAATTTTGACGCCTGCATTTATTGAAGTGCCTCTAACTTCAAACTTGTCTTCTTCTCTCAGTCCGAAAAGCTGTACACTCCCTGTTTCTTTGGGAAGGAAAGTACGGTGATAGTATCGCGGACCTTTTTCTTGACCTTTGTAGTCGTAAATGTCCACTGTCAAAGAGCCATCTTCATGACGTTGCACATCAAAGAAATCATCTCGATCTGTACCAACGACATACACCTCTTTCGCTTGAAAAGCATAAAGCTTTTCAGCATACCGAACCAGATTGTCTCTCCTAGTTTTTAGTGCAGCTGTGTATTTTTCTTTACGTCCTCGCTGTGCAGCCGTTGGCCATTTTTCAAAAGAAGATTCAATTTCTGCGTCAGTCAGTTTTTCTTGTAATTCACGTGCAGCAGCTAGCCATTCTTCACGTGTCAATTCGTTTAAGAAACGTCGATCCAGTAGTCTCGCCTGAAACGTAAAGTCTTCAATCCAAGGTTGCTTATCATCGAAATTCTGAACCTCCCTTACGGCTGGCAGCGTCATTCCGCCTAGTTTGAGAATAGCTCCATCTATTTTTATCATGGCCTGATCGCGATCTCTTGGGATTACTTGCCACTGACTTATGCCGGTCTCTTCGTCTTTATATTCTGCAAATCTCCATTGATCACTATGTCGATCAAAATCCCCTAAGAGCACATCAAGAAGTCGTGCCCGAACTAGCGCTTTCTGATCAACTTGGTCTTTGTAACTCTCTTGTGCTCTGGCGAGTACATCGTCTCTTCCATCGATTTTTTTTGGATTGCCAAAAGGGCCGTCTTCTGCGATCCAATTGCTATTAGGACGCTCTTCCAGTAAAAACAAACCATCTGCAAAGGTTGCATTGAGAGCTCCTAGCTGAGGATGCGCAGGTAAATAAACCAAACTAGGGTAGGCGTGCGGTATTTCAACGGCTTCTGCAAGGTCAGCAGCTGTTAAAGCACCAAATGGGTTGGCTGTAAAAAAGACATCTTGTGTTAGAGTAATCAGTGGTTTTACTCTAGCATTGGCTGGTAATAAACGGGTAGGATCTTTTTTAATACTACGAAGTGCATAATCTCTTCCTTGGCTATCTGTCAGACGAAGCGAATTCGTCTGTCCACCACCACCTCGTTTTGTAACCTCAACACCTCCTGCAAATTCATCTAGTCTTAGGATAGGGTAGGTGTAAGGTGTTTCAAAAAGCTCGCGGTTGTTATTGCCAAATGCCCATTTATAGATTGGACCAAATTTTCGGTATCCCGCAAACGGCGCAAATTGTATAGAGTCTTGACCGCTTTCATAAAGCTTAAAATCTCCATCGTATTTCTCGATAGGTTTGGTATAAAGTTTCGTCTCGAAAAGGGTTTTGCCGAAAGGTGAACCATCAGCCTCTCTATATCTCACCCAAGCTTCCCCATTTGCGTAGTAGTGAATCTCAGCAAATCCAGCTTTGCCAGCGGTAAAGGAAGTTCCTTGACCGGTTTTACCTGCAGTTGTTGCTACAGCTGTTCCGCTTCCAACAACGGGATGGCCATCAAAATCACCATACTGAAGCAGGTATTCGTGTCCACTGACAAAAGTTACCGCAGGGTGTCCATTAAATAGACCTTCAAGGATACCTTTCAAGTCCTCCATTTTTGGAGAATTAAGTTGTTGTTCCAATCCAATTTTAGCCGTAGCCCAATTCGCTAATCCTTTTTTTCCTCCTCTAGGACCTCGAGAAATAACGGGATGGTGCATGGCAACAATGACATGCTTAAATGCGAGGCCTTTGACCATATTGGTCAATTTCCACCTGAATCCTTTTCGAGATTGTGTTACACATCCTTCGTTAATCTCTTCATGATCGTACCAGTCACTTATAAACCACTGGCTATTAATGATAAGTATACCTAGGTCGGGAGTGACTTCGAGAATGACTGGATCCCCACATGCATTTTGAGGATAGACGATTTCTTCGCCATATTTTTTTTCAATATAATCTTCGATGCGCTCTGCGGCGCCAACACCAGATTTCCAATCTAGATCCCCATGCGTCATCGCTACTTTACCTTTGAAGTCCTTAACTACTTCTAGTTGCGCTTTGATTTGACGCTTAGCTGATTCGTGAGATTCTTTGTTTTCATCCTTTGTCGGGAATCCTGTTTCGCCAACTTGATCACCTAGAAATACGACGGTACTTTTTTCATCTGCTTTCGCCAAAACCCTTTCCATCAGCGCAAGTGCAGGAGCTTCGGTTAGATCAGTAACTCCTCCTGAACTTCCTGTAAGGAAAACGCTATACAAAGGGTCTTCTGCTGGCAGAGCTGAGACTTCTGTTGGCTTAGAAGCCGTACCTGTATACATTGGTTTGTGACGAGCGCAGCTAGTCAAGATCGCTAAACATGCAATCAATATTAAAAAACGATGGGACGAAGGAAGTAGCTTTTTCAAGTTAGATTTATATTTTTCAAAACTTGTCAATTCCTGCTTATCTAAAGCAGGATAATTTTCTTGTAAGTTGACAAACGATTTGCTTGATCTTTCTTTTGGGGTACATTGAAATTTACCAAAGAAAAAGTGCCAATTTATTTCAGACATAATTGGTCGTTTAAAGCTCCTTTTGCTTGAACGCATCTATTGATTCAAAGAAGAAAAGATGGAAATCAGACCTACGTAGGTTACTTGCTGTGAGCAATGCTCCTTTCCAATTTCCTTGCTTCCATTCACCTTTGCTTAGCGTTGGCAAATTGTTTGTTTCAACACCTTCGTTCCCTTTGTAGGCGGAGCAGTACAAATAGAAATCTTCAGACAATGCATCTGGAATAGCTAGTCCAAAACCAACAGAAAAGTCATCTTCTGGAAATGTCGAGAAAGCGCCTGTGTCAAAGTGATGCGGCCACGTTCGTACATCAGAGGTCAAATCCATCTGGCGAAGAACCTCGTTGCAAGCATGAAGTGAAGCGGTCCGACATTCAGCATGTGCATCTATGAAATCAGGATCCTGCGCAACAAATTTGAAGTCGTCCTCAATAACAAATCCTAAATCGTAGTGAAGATTGAAGACGAACTTTTTGAGGCTGTTTTTTAGAGACATCTCTTCTAGCCAACGGATTACTTCTGCATGCGTTCTGCCGATTAAGGCAAACGTCCCAGGGACGTCGCCGATCCATTCTAATTCCATACGTTTTGTATGAAAGGAAAGGGATCCACCTGTTGTAAAGGGCCACGAATAAAATGATGAAGTTTCAGGATTCCAACCACTATTAGTATGGCTGTCATCTGCTTTGTGTGCAACGTAATTTTTACCTGCCGTAGAGATGTACTGTACTGCAGTATGTAGCTGTAGTATTGATTGCTTGTCCATGAGGGTTATGGATTTACACCTGCATAGGCGATTCCTGTGAGGTGATGGATATCCTTGTCGAAAGTGGACAAGTCGTTGTTGTTGAACTTTTGGAAGTCGTCATGGCCACAAGACCGGGCTACAACCTTCATTAAATCTCGGGCAGCGAAGAAGAAATTGTTAAGTCGCTCTGCAGATGCTTCTACAATTAACCTAGCACGTAAATCTTCTTTCTGCGTTGCAATTCCTACAGGGCAATTGTTACTTCCACATGCTCTCATGCCTAAGCATCCAATTGCTTGTAATGCAGAATTGGACACCGCTACAGCATCAGCTCCCATCATCAATGCCTTCGCAAAATCTTCAGGAACTCGAAGTCCACCGGTGATAATGAGCGTAATGTCCTTTCTACCAAGTGTATCCAAATGCTTCCGTGCACGCGCAAGAGCTGGTATGGTCGGTACATTAATGTTATCTCGGAGAATGGTTGGGGCAGAACCCGTTCCTCCGCCTCGACCATCAAGGATGATGTAATCGACGCCCGATGCTAAAGCAAAGTCTATATCTGCCTCGACATGACTTGCGGCGATCTTGAATCCAATCGGTATGCCACCTGTTTTTTCTCTCACTTCCTCAGCAAAAGCTTTGAAGTCTGAGGCCGTAAAAAGGTCAGGGAAGGCCGCAGGAGAAATTGCCGTTTCTCCAGGTTTTAAACCTCTAACAGCGGCGATCTCTTCGGTTACTTTACTTCCTGGAAGGTGTCCACCTGTACCAGTTTTTGCTCCTTGTCCTCCTTTAAAATGGAAAGCTTGAGCTTTCATCACTTTGTCCCAAGAAAATCCAAACTTGCCTGAAGCGAGTTCATAGAAGTATCTGGAATTGTTTGCCTGTTCTTCGGGAAGCATGCCACCTTCTCCACTACAAATGCCTGTTCCAGATAACTCAGCTCCAATCGATAAAGCGATTTTGGCCTCCTTTGATAGTGCGCCAAAACTCATGTCCGATACGAACATCGGTATATCGAGTGTCAGTGGCTTTTTAGCATTCGGCCCGATCACAACTGAGGTAGCAACTTCATGCTCGTCCAGTAAAGGTCGACTGGCCAACTGAGCAGGTAGAAACTGAATATCACTCCACTTTGGAAGTGTATTCCGATCAACACCCATAGAAGCTGAGGGACCGTGATGGCCTAACTTTTTTAAGCCATTTTTTGCCAGCCCCTGGATGAAGCTGGTATACGGCTCCGTTGGCTCCGGACTTGTATCTGCGTATTGGCCGAGGTACTCATCCCTCTGGAAAGGTTGTGGATTTTCAATTGCAAATGCGGCAACTTCTTCCTCACTCACCCTCACCCAACCATCTTTAACGTCGGCTGTGAATTTGTGAAGGACCTCCTTATTGTTGTATTCAGAAACTCCAGTGTCGTATCGATAATCCCAACCATGCAACCCGCAGATCAAATTGTCACCTTGCACGAATCCATCGGACATGAGTGCTCCCCGATGTAGGCATCGACCATAGAGCACGGAGATGTTCTCATCGTATCTCATGACCACTAAGTCCACATTCGCTACGAGTGCGTGTGCAGGTTTACGATCTAAAAGTTCATCCCACTTGATCAGGTTCTTCATTCTTGTTTTTTAGTTGTTCGTTCTAGCCAACGCATGTGCAATGGCATTTTGAATAGCCTTCGTTTTATTGTTACGGACTAAGCCTAGCATAACAGCCCCTTCGAATTCCATGATGGTTTGTTGAGCAATCTCTCTTGATCTTTCTGCATCGTGAAAATGGCTGTAGAGGTGGGTCAAAGCATCTTCCCATTCACCAAAGATTGTGTTCAGAATGGTTGCGAAGTCTTGATCGTGCGCGGCGATTTCCAGCGTCATCGTTCCGATAAAGCAACTTCGAGGTCCTGTGTTATAAGAGTTCTCTTGCCACGCAAAAAACTGCTCCAATCGTGCTTTGGCATCACCTGCATCGGTGTCATAGGCTATAGAGAAAAGCTTCGTGCGTAATTGATCTAGAACCATTTCAAGAATCCCAATCATCAAGGCTTTCTTGTTTTCAAAATGGTAATAGAGAGCTGCCTTTGATAGGTTCGTCTCCTTTGCGATTTCTCGCATCGGAGTCACGTGAAAACCCTGACGATCAAATAGATCGTAGGCCTTAACCAATATCATGGTCTTCGTGTCCTGAATTGTATTTCTAGCTGTGTTCATAAGACTGATTTACACTATCGCGACACAATGTACTCGATTTACTGAACGTACGGTAAGTAGAAGCGTCTCGTCGTCTACTTTGCTTTAAATATGTCGTCCACGCGCCAAAATCATTTTAGTTAACGGCCTTTAGATGCAGCCAATAAAGATCTTAGTTTTTGATCATCAGCTCTTAAAAATGAATGGATTGCACATTTTTTCAGCGGAAGGCTAAAGGATGAGTCTTCGGGGTAGTTTTAGTTTTTCCGGCGTTCTTCCTAAAGTTGTGGCATCTTGCCGATGTTATTGTAACCGTCATCTAACCTATCGCCCTAAACTGATGTTAGCTTAGAGACACCAATAGATCTGTCCGTGCGCCTGAATCCTCTTCGATCCATCTTTAAGTTTATCTTTTTGGCTGCCTCGCTGGCGCTAGTGGCCAGTTGCGCTCGCTACAAACCCATGTACGATAGTGACAAAGACGAACCCTCAGCTGTTTCTATCCTGCCTCAAGAAGAGCCCATTTATTCCGTTTACCTAACTGGTAGCACTGGAGGAGTAACTGATCTATCATCCGCGCCAGCATTAGCATTATTTAAGAATGTTTTAGCGAAAGCGAACAAAAACAGCACAGCTATCCTCTTAGGAGACCAAGTTGATAAAGGAGGTTTTCCGGACAAAGACGACGACAAAGCTCAAAACGATCTTGCCAAGGATCAAATCAAAACACAACTGAGTCTTTTTAAGGATTTTAAAGGCAAGGTGGCAATGACGCATGGCAACCATGAATGGAAGCATGGCATTGATGGAGCCGAACGTGTCGAAGACTATATCGAGAAGAAGTACGGAGAGGAGATCGTTTATCCTGAAAATGCTTGTGGTGATCCCGTCTTACTTGAAATCGCCCCTGATATAGGTCTTCTCATCATTAATAGTCAATGGTTTATCAGCGATTGGGATGAGTTCGAAGAGATCAATGAAGGTTGCGCAGTTCAATCACGTAGAGGTTTCAAATGGCGATTGACCAATCTTGTAAAAGACGTTAGGTACAAGCACGTCGTAGTCGCAATGCACCACCCACTTATTTCTCGTGGACCGAGGGGTGGCGAGCACGGACTTGTAGGTGCTTTTAAAGATGGATACTTCGGGCCGTTTTCGAATTGGTGGCGATCTAAAATTGGGGTTAAACAAGATTTGTATTCCCCTAAGATGGATGATTTGAAAGACATGCTTAAAGGATTATTTGACGAGCATCCTTCGGTCACTTTCGTGAGTGGCCATGAGCACTTATTACAGTATGGTGTTTTCAAAGATCATCCAGTAGTTGGTTCGGGCACGGGTGTTTACGTTGATCCGGGGAAGGTCGGACAGCGAACAATTTTCACTGCCGGCGTTCCTGGCTTTGCAGAAATTCATTACTACAAAAATGGAGAAGCATGGGTGAGGTATACACAGGCAGATGGTTCTCCTCCCGGCAAAACCCTCTTCGAGCAGAAGCTGTACACCAAGCATATTGAAAAGTATGAAGGAAACTTCGACTTGTACGAGAGTGGCCAAGATTCCATTCAGTTCGCTCCTTTTGCAGGGTATCGCAAATTTGGTCCCCTTTACAAATGGGCATTTGGCAATAACAATCGCGAGTTGTTTGAGACGCCGTATACCTACCCAATTTTACGTCTCGATGAGTTTGCCGGTGGGGTAGAAGTCACAAAGCGAGGAGGAGGAGGTCAAACGAACTCCTTACGTCTTACAGATAAACAAGGGCGAGATTATGCCTTAAGAAGTGTGCGAAAAGACCCTTCAAGGTTGCTGCCAGCGCAAGCTCGAGTAGGCCCATTGGTTACGCTCACGCAAGACATCTTTTTTACTGCGAATCCATTTGGTGCACTCACGGCTGCAAATATTGCTGAGGCAGTTGACATTCCGCATGCTTACCCGCGATTGGTATACCTGCCTGCACATCCGCAGCTGGGGGATCTTAATGCGAGTTTTGCAGACGATCTCTATTTGTTGGAAGAAAGACCCAATGATGAGTGGATCGCTGATGAAGCACCATTCGGTAAGCCAAGAAATATTGATGGCAGAGACGATGTTTTAGAAAAGGTACAAGAAAGCTACAAGGACCAAGTGGACCAGCAAGCGCTTATCCGAGCGAGACTACTAGATGTACTACTAGGAGATTTTGATCGTCACAGCGATCAATGGCGCTTTGCAGAATACAAAGACAAAAAAACCGGTATTAGTAAATGGCGCGTGATTCCACGTGACCGTGATCAAGCTATGCTCAAGATTGACGGGGCAATTCTTAAGCTTGGCGGGATGACCTTGCCTGCTGTAAGGGAGGTACAGAATTTTGATAAAAAGCAACCTTGGATCAAGGACTTTACATTCCAAGCACGCATGCTAGATCGTCGGTTCCTCAATGAATTGACCCGGCAAGACTGGCTGACTGCGGCGCAAGAATTGCAAGCAAAACTTACTGATGCTGAAATCGAAGCCGCATTTGATGATTGGCCCAAAGCCGCTCAAGTCGGTAGAAGGGATTTTTATGTTGAAGCATTAAAGGCAAGAAGAAACGACCTCGTAAAATATGCTGAAAAGCTTTATGCTTTTCAAGCAAAAGAGGTCTATATCGTAGGCACGGATGAAGATGATTTTTTCGATGTTCAACGTAAAGAAGATGGCTCTTTAACTGTTGATATTTATGATTTTAAAGGACAAGACAAAGGTGTTCGTTATTATCATCGAACCTTTTTGCCCTCAGAGACCAATAGTGTTCAACTTTTTGGATTACGAGAAGAGGATCGCTTCGAAGTATCCGGGCAATCAAAAAACTCTGGCGTAAAAGTTCGCATCATACCAGGACCAGAAAAAGATGAGGTTGTTACAAGCGACAAAGCTCGTGCATTAAGAAAGAGAACCCGCGTGTACGCTTGGCCTGAGCAGGATAAACTAGAACTAGGCAAGGAAACTGAAAAGCACCTGACTAAGTATTGGCGCTTCAATCAGTACGATTATCGTGATGTCAATTATGACTACGGGTTGTGGTTGCCTAACCTTGGGTTTAATGTGGATGACGGCCTGCGGTTAGGGTTGTCGTATCAGGAACATTATTACACCTTTCATCGTCATTTTAAGCAAAGTGTTGGGGGCTTATATGCAACGTCTAGTCGGGGCGTTCAGCTGAAATATAATTTCAGTATTATTGATTTAGCTCCGCGTTTTAATTTAGATGTAGATGCACTTTATCAAACGCCGAATTACGCGATTAACTTTTTTGGTTTTGGAAATGAAACGGTAGAGATTTCTGGAGAGCGTAGATTTTATCGAATTCGCCAAGAAATCATAAGGTTCGCGCCTTCACTATTCTTAAGAAATAAGAATCACGATGGTGGATTACGATTCACCTTGATGGGGGAGTCTATGACACTAAATCGAGATTTGGATCGGTCGCTTGCGATATTGAACGAAGAAGATGTTTTGTTTGAGCAGGCTTGGTACGCTGAAGCTAGACTGGCCTACACTTATCAAAATGTAGACGACACTGGCTTTCCTAGAGATGGTATGGCTTTTCATGCCGAAGGAAGTCTGCGCCGACGAACAACACCTGATCCAGCTACAATACCTTCTTTTGAGTCAAGTGTCACCATTTACCAGCACCTTTGGAAAGGAGCGGCATTGGTGTCCAGAGTCGGTTTTGGAGTAACCTCAGGTGACTACTATTTCTACGATGCACAACAATTAGGTGCTGGTACACTAAGAGGATATCGGAGAGAGCGCTTTATTGGAGAGCGAAGATTTTACAATAATTTTGATATACGTCAGGAATTTGCTAAGCGTGCCTTTAAGAGTAAAATTGGAGTTTTTGCCAGTTTTGACCACGGTCGCGTCTGGTTTGATCCGAGTGGAACCGGTCCAGAAAGTGATATATGGCATACTTCATATGGTGGAGGCTTATTCATTCGCCCGCTTAGTCTCTTTACAATGAGTGCAGGCTATTATGTACCTGAAGATGGAAGTGATCCTGTGATTCGAGTAGTTGCTGGGTTTGACTTTTAAACATTTCACTAAAGGTAGATTACTTAAATTTTAAAAGCGTATCGTTTATAGCGCTTCTTTTTTTGGAATCAACGTTTACGTCTTCTGCAAATGAAAGCCAATTAGATACCACTTCTGAGATTTCCAATATTGTTTCTTTACCTGAACGATAGCCTATTAAATCTGCCACGGTAAGTAAATCTTCGGTCGTGAATTCCTCTCGCTTGCCGTTTATGCTAAGTGCATGTTTGCTAACCCACCGATTGCCTGGATTGTAGGCATGGCATATGTCATAGGCCGGCGTGAGCTCCCATGTACGTGTAGCTTTTCGCATTCTGAACGCGAAATTTTTAGTGTGATCATCACAATTACGAGCGATCACATTGAATACCATCCGTTTAAAGAGCTGTACGGCATCAGTGTAAGGCAAGCCCAATAATCTCATTGTTTCTAACAGCTGCTCATAACTGAATTGCCCTACGAAATTATAATCGTGATGAGCAAGAGCGCACCATGTTTGTATGTGATGTTTAATGTTCGAATCTTCACGATCAAAGCGCTTCGTCATGAAGTGTGCCCTACCATTTTCTTCAAAAAGACGGCAATCTGTCATTTTGATTCCGGCGGCTTTGGCCATGTTGTGATAGGCCATCTCAACTCTTCCATACCCAGCAGAGTCACCTAGTTGGATATCGCTAACTCCGTCGAGTTTGAGTAGGTAATGTTCGTAGCCCTTCGTCGTGCTCCCTTGGCCCGACTTGATATCTCCGGTTTGAGGATTCCAAGCAATAACTGCTTTGGGTCGAGCTCCTCCTGCCGAAGTGCCAACCCTCAATATGTCAAGTACTGCATTTTCTTTATTCGCGACATTTGTGGTTAGTTGCTCTTTGGACAAAAGCAATTGTCGGGCTACGTCGACGATACCTGCTATTTCTAATTTTGTGCTTGTGTTGGAGACTTTTGAAATACTAGGCTCAAACTCTAAAGCTCCCATGCCACGTGTCCCGATGAAGCTAAGCAGCTCCACTGGATTTAAGCTTTCGGCACTTCTACCTTGCCGAGCCAGCCAGCTATGAATCAATGTTGTTCCGAATCTATCAGGCAAGGAATCTGCAAGTAAGCCTGGCAATCCTTTAAAGGTGTCCAGTTCTTTGTTTGACTTCCTGCGGAATTCAGGAAAGCGAAAGACTCTTCCTGTTTGTCCGATGGGCATTTTAATCGGTGCTAAATCCCATTTGTTCTCTGCATAATCAGAAGTGTACTCGAAGTCCGCATATCCATCTTCTGGTCGCCAGGAGACCGCTCCGATGATTTTTCCCCAAACCTTGACGATTGCATCTTGCATTTTTCTACCAGTTTGCCTTTGGAGATTGCTTATCAGCTGAAGGTCTAGCTCTTTGCCTCCGTTTTTTTACGTTAACACGTTCTAATGGAGTAGGTCCATCATTGACCTTGAATTCCATCAGTACATGTAAAGCATCTAGCACCCTTAGGACACGCAACAGCGAGTCTAGCCCAACTACTTCGCCACGCTCGAGTAGACTAACAGTAGATCTACTGAGGTTTGCATCTAATGCTACTTGACCCTGCGTTTTGTTTTGTTCTAAACGAGATGATCGTATGAAAAGACCGATCCGCTGAAGAATTGCTCCGTCAGACATGGATTTAAAGTTAATGTATGAGATGTTACTCATTAGGTCATTGTTTAGTTTGTTACGCAGTATAACTCATGCAGTACTTGATTTGTTTCGACATAAGCTGATAATGAATGAAATATCACTCATAGAGATCAAATTTTCAATTTTACACATGAAATTTAATGCATTATGGCGAGACAGTGCAAATTTGATTGGCATTATTGTCTCGAATCCTGTGGAATACTTGCTTCCACAACCAATCAGTCCAGCATAATCGAGTCTGTACTTTACCACATCCTTATTTACACCACAGGTTTTGGCGAAAGCTTCGCACTTTTGCGTGGACCCACGTGCCTCGTATGGGGCTAAATCCTTTTTAGAACAGATCGAATTGACCACTTCTCCAACCCTAACAGCTGCCAAAGAAGCACTCAAGCATTACTTCGGCTACAGTGATTTTCGTCCGATGCAAGGTGAGATCATTGAGTCAGTCTTGTCGGGGCGTGACACTGTGGTGCTTATGCCAACGGGAGGAGGGAAATCTATGTGCTTTCAGTTGCCAGCACTGGTGATGCGTGGTACGGCACTAGTTGTTAGTCCGCTTATAAGCTTGATGAAGGATCAAGTAGAAGCCTTGCGGCAAAACGGTATAAAGGCCGCTTATTTAAACTCGAGTCAAGATGGTTTAGAGCAACGTCAAGTGGAAGACGATCTTGCCAATGGAAGTTTGAAGCTACTGTATGTAAGCCCCGAAAGGCTGCTTTCTGGCGACACTATCCGCGTACTGCAGCGTGCGAGAATAAATCTTATCGCCATTGATGAGGCGCACTGTATATCTGCATGGGGGCATGACTTTCGTCCGGAGTATACCAAGTTGAGCTTGGTACGTGATTCTCTCGGAGACATGCCAATGGTGGCGCTTACGGCCACAGCAGATAAGACCACAAGAAGAGATATCGTACAACAACTTGATTTACAGGATCCAAATTTGTTCGTTTCAAGTTTTGATCGACCAAATCTTAACCTGGAGGTACGCCCCGGCCGCGACCGAATTAAACAGATTGTAGATTGGGCAAAACGTCGACCTGATCAAAGTGGAATTGTCTATTGTTTGAGTAGAAAGAGCACTGAGATGCTTTCGCAAAAACTCAAGTCAAAAGGAATCAATGCAGAAGCTTATCACGCGGGGCTTCACGAAAGAGTTCGCTCTAGCGTTCAGGAGCGTTTCGTACGTGATGAATTGCCCGTCGTTTGTGCGACAATTGCTTTTGGAATGGGTATCGACAAGAGTAACGTCCGCTGGGTGATTCATTATAACCTTCCTAAAAACCTTGAAGGTTTTTATCAAGAAATTGGCAGAGCGGGTAGAGATGGAGGTGCAGCGGAAACGCTTCTTTTTTACAGTTGGAATGATCGCAAAATTCTAGCAGAGATTATCGCAGACAACAATCCTAAAACAGCAGATTTACAAATAAGTAAACTCGATAGGATGTATCAGTATGCAACCACGGTTCATTGCCGTCGTCGCCTATTGCTCACCTATTTCGGTGACGACTATCGTGAAAACTGTGGTCATTGTGACATTTGTCGTAACCCACCTAAACCATTCGATGGCACCCGACTTGCTCAAATGGCCCTGAGTGGGGTAGCACGAACTGATCAGCGAATTGGTCAGCCTACACTAGTTAGTATCTTAAGAGGCACTCAAAATCCTGAGATCGCTGTGATGGGATATGCAGACATCAAGACTTTCGGAGCTGGCCGAGAAGTAAGTCTTCGTGATTGGCATTTTTACATTGAGCAGCTGATTCACCAAGGATTACTGGAGGTTGCACCAGACAAACGAAATGCGTTGCACCTAACTCCTGCAGCCGAAGAAGTGCTATTTGGAGAGCGTAGCGTTGAACTCGTGAAACGTGAAGTGAAAGAAGAGATTAAAGCTGCATCCACAAAACCTGCACTCACAAGACATAAGTTGAGTGGTCAAAATCAAGAGCTTTTTCAGCGCCTGAGAAAATTGCGTCTCTCCATGGCTCGTTCGATGGGTAAACCTCCCTATGTGATTTTCAACGATACAACGCTAGAGGAGATGAGTATTCTGCAACCGACAGATAGCGGGAGCATGAAATTGATCAGCGGAGTAGGAGATCACAAACTCCGCCAGTACGGGGATCCATTTATGAAAGAGATCCGTGACTTCATCTATGAAGGATAATTGAAGTTATAGCACCCAGATCCTTGAACCCAAAACACTGAACAAAAAAAAGCCCTCGTTTGCTTGAGCAAACGAAGGCTTTTTATCTAGGATATTCAATTATCCTTTCGCAGCTGCATAGCGCTTGTTTACCTCATCCCAGTTTACAACGTTCCACCAAGCGGCGATGTAATCAGGACGGCGGTTTTGGTAGTTTAAGTAATACGCATGCTCCCAAACATCAATTCCGAGGATTCCAACGTGTCCGTGGAGGGCAGGTGAATCTTGGTTAGGCATTCCGTGTAAGTGTAGCCCTTCTTCTTTGCTCCAACCTAACCAAGCCCAGCCTGATCCGAATTGAGTAGCTGCTGTTTTGGCGAAAGCCTCTTTGAAGGCATCAAAAGATCCCCACTTTTCATTGATTGCGTGCTTGATTGCACCCGTTGGTTCACCGCCACCATTTGGACTCATTGTCGCCCAAAAAATTGAATGGTTGAGGTATCCTCCTCCATTGTTGCGAACTGCAGTTTGCTTGTCTGCAGGAAGGTTATTCAGGTTAGCAAGAATGTCTTCGATAGCTTTGTTTTCCCAACCTGTGCCTTCCAAGGCAGCGTTGAGTTTTTTTGTGTAACCAGCGTGGTGCTTGTCGTGGTGGATTTCCATCGTACGAGCATCAATGTGTGGTTCGAGTGCGTCTTTCGCGTATGGTAGGTCGGGGAGCTGAAAAGCCATGGTTTGAATTTTTTCTTTGTAATACTAACCTCTGATCGCAGGCTAGGTTTAGCAATCTAGCAAAAGTGCTGATAACCCTTTCAATAGTGTGAATTCTCCGAGTTCCAGCCAAGGAAATTTCGTGACGGAAATATAGGATACATCTGCTACAGCATCGACACAAATTGTACCTTTACGCCATTAAAGCACGATGTTTATGAACACCCGCACAGAAAAAGATAGCATTGGAAATATTGAAGTTCCTGCAGATGCGTATTACGGAGCACAAACCCAACGCTCGACTCAGAACTTCAAGATTGGTGGAGATCGCCAACGAATGCCTATCGAAATAGTCCGTGCGTTTGCGATTTTGAAGAAAGCTGCCGCCAAAACCAATCATGCGCTTGGCGTGCTCGATGTTGAAAAAGCAGACCTCATAGCAAAGGTTGCAGATGAGATTAGTGCTGGCAAACTGGATGATGAATTTCCACTTGTCGTTTGGCAGACAGGATCTGGTACTCAATCAAACATGAATGTTAACGAGGTGATTGCCAATCGCGGTCACGTTTTGAGCGGTGGTAAGCTTACTGATACTAGCAAGGTGCTTCATCCAAACGATGATGTAAACAAGAGCCAAAGCTCAAATGATACGTTCCCTACTGCAATGCACATCGCAGCATTTACGATGATAAAGGAGACTACGCTTCCTGGCCTTAAGCAACTTCGGGATCGACTTGCAGAGAAGTCTGAGGCGTATATGGATGTCGTCAAAATCGGAAGGACTCACTTCATGGATGCCACACCAGTAACGGTAGGTCAAGAATTAAGCGGATATGTCAGTCAGCTCGACCATGGAATTAAGGCTATAGATCACACGTTGGACCACCTTAGTGAAATAGCTTTAGGAGGTACAGCGGTGGGAACCGGCCTAAACACGCCTAAAGGATACGCCGAACATGTAGCTGGTCAAATTGCTGAATTGACAGGAATGCCTTTTGTGACAGCTGAGAATAAATTTGAATCACTTGCAGCACATGATGCAATCGTAGAGACTCATGGCGCACTCAAGACGGTGGCGGTAAGCTTGATGAAGATTGGCAACGATATTCGTATGCTAGCATCCGGGCCACGTTCAGGTATTGGAGAACTCAATATCCCAGCCAATGAGCCTGGATCAAGCATTATGCCTGGAAAAGTAAATCCGACCCAGTCCGAAGCCCTGACGATGGTAGCAGCACAAGTGCTTGGCAATGATGTAGCGATTAATGTAGGAGGAGCAACTGGTCACTTTGAGCTCAATGTATTTAAGCCGATGATGGCTTATAATTTCTTACATAGCGCTCGCCTCATTGGAGATGCTGCTGCTAGCTTTGAGGAGCATTGTATTGCAGGTTTAGAGCCTAATCGAGCTCGAATCAAGGAGCATTTGAATAACTCGCTAATGCTTGTTACTGCGCTCAATACGAAAATTGGGTATGACAATGCAGCCAAAATCGCGAAGAAGGCCCACGCGGAAGGAACTACGCTAAAACAGGCTGGTGTAGCCCTCAAATTGCTAACAGCTGAAGAGTTTGATGCTTGGGTAAAACCTGAGTCAATGATTGGCTAAAAGTCAGTACTGGAGGTTACTTATTTTGCATTAAATATTCCAGTTTCCGGCTTTAATATCGAATAAATCGGAGTTTTCGTTGCGTTTTCCGCAACAACACATGGGATAGTGCGTACGGACTTTTAAGCCATATTTCAGGATAGGTTAACCTTAAAGTATGTCAATGTATCCAGCAATTGCAGGCAATTCTGTACTAAATCGTACACATTACGTCAAGTTCACATCTTATTTACAATAGGATATTACCTTTGTAGTACCCACGAAAATATGAAACCCAATCCTACACCTCTGACAATTTTTAGTTCAGCCGCTATTTTCGGAATGTGGATAATCATTGCGATGATGGTTCTTCCGCTTGATTCAGCATTTTCTCGTGAGGTTATACAAGTTTCACCTTATATTATGTTAGGCTTGTTCGCGTTAGGGCTAGCAGCTCTGATTTGCAAGCAGGAAAAGTTAATGAAAGGCTCTTTCTGGGCTGTTGCGGCACTCGCTTTTATGCTTAGATCCTCAGCATTAGCTACTATTCAGGACCTTCCGACACCAACAGCTTTCACTGACAATGTCGAACAACTGAGCCCTGTTTCAGTTTCCCAATATTCTACTTCCAATCTTTTGTTGGATGGTTCCCCAAGCATAACTTCTATTCTCTCTTCAAGTGCTGATGTAGTTACCATACAAGGGTTGACACCAGATTGGTCTGATTTACTCATCGATAGCCTGAATCCTGAATATCCGCACCACTATCTTTTCGAAGATATCGGTGTCCACGGGTTAGGGATTTTTTCAAAGTCTGAGCTCGGCTCAGTCGACAGCTTCCTGATTGGAGATGTGGTACAAGTTGCAGCGTGCTTGAGTGGTCATGAGAGTTCGCCAGAACTCACAATGGTTGCTGTTCAAACGACTCCGCCTGTCAATAACGGTTCATATCAAGAAATGAAAGCTCAGCTTGGCGCACTTGCGGAATATGTCTCCAGCATTCCTGGGCCTACAATTACAATCGGTGATTTCAATAACATGCCGTGGAGTAATGAGTTAAGTAACTTTCAGTCAAAAGCTGGATTGCAAGACAGCCGTCGAAGTCTTTTTCCAACATATCATCAGGGTGCTCCGCATCTATTTGATAGACCTGTAGAGCATATTTTCTACTCAAAAGACCTCCAATGTCTCCAGTATAGAGCACAACGTGACGGATCCACGTACATTGGCAGCGGTGCAACTTTCCAACTCAGATCAAACAAATCGGCCATGGTGGCGCGATAGAATAGCAAGTTTTGGCTATGCATTTAAGGGAATTAAGGTTCTCTTGATGACTCAAGCCCATGCTAGATTTCATTTGTTTGCCACTATAGTTGTCATAGCCGCTGGATTTTATTTTTCGATTACAACTCTTGAGTGGTGTGCGCTAATACTATCAATTGGTGCGGTTTGGAGCGCAGAGGCCTTCAATTCGGCTATCGAATTTCTGGTTGACCTTGTACATCCCGATTGGCATGATGATGCTGGCCGCATCAAAGACCTCGCCGCTGGTGCCGTTTTGATCATTTCTTTTGCCTCGGGAGTTATAGGAATCCTAATTTTTGGATCAAGAATCTATCAACTTGTTAAGCTACCATACTTCGGGTAGGTTTAGGCGAGGTTTTTGCTTTAGAAGTCGTGTATGACACGCAATTTCTACTTTTTCCTTCTTCTTGTTGGTTTGGTCACTGGCGCAACACTGTTGCCTACAGCCGAGCTTTTAGCACAAGATGAAGTTCGTATTAGCCGCAACCTTGACCGAAAGTTCAAGCGTGATGCAGCGCGTCTGACTTTACGTCTTCAAAGTGATGAAGACCTCAGGTATCAAAGCATTCAGATCTCTCCAACAAAAATGGATGAGATGTATTCAGCTCTTGTTGGATTGTATACTGAAAGCAGTGATATGCGTACCGTAATGCGTTGCAACATTCACACAAGACCAAATCCTTCTATTGACCACATGCTCGTGATTTTTGATAGAGACGTGGAATGGGCAGAACCACTTCGTGAGGGCCGCCATGAAACAACCTCGATCACGTTTAATGATCTATTATATGATCACGATCTCATCATTGAGAAGCATATTCAGTGGGATGACACTAGAGATGCTGTTGCGATTCGATCTAAGAAGCCCCTCAATATGGCTTCATTAGCAAACGAATTTTACAACTTGGATGGCGTTCAGGAAATAGACCTAGGATTAGCAAAAGAGAAAGGCAACGACATTGTAGCTACTCGAACGGCAAATGCTTGGAGATTTGAATTCAAGCTGAGCTTCGGTTCGCTTGCAGAAAAAGGTGAGAAAGTTCACACTTGGATTTACGAGCGTAAGGACAATGGAGAAGTGACAAAGATCAGCGAAGGTGGTGACGACATCCCAGATTGGATGCGCTGCGCGACGACCGACGACCGTATACTCGCCCGAGGCTAATTTAAACCTCGCTTGTACCTTGCCTCCATGCAAGGTCATCAATATCAGCTGAGTTCATTTTCTGAACTTTCGACCGATCAACTCTACGAAATCCTGAAGCTTCGAAGTGAGGTTTTTGTCGTGGAGCAAGATTGCGTGTACCAAGATTTAGATGGATTGGATCACTCCAGCCTGCATCTGTGTGAATGGCAAGGCTCAGATCTCCTCGCTTACACACGTTTACTGGCTCCAGGACTAGATTTTAATGATGCAAGTGCCATTGGGCGAATCATTACAAGTCCGAAGGTTAGACGAAACGGCCATGGCAGACCTATCATAATGGAAAGTATCAAGATTTGTAATCAACGCTGGCCTTCAAGTCCCATCAAAATCCATGCACAGACTTACCTTCTAGAATTCTATCAAGAATTCGGTTTTTCTACGTACGGCGAAGAATTTCTAGAGGATGGCATTCCACATTACTTCATGGAAAGACCTGTTCAGGATTAACGAAAGATGAACCCGTTAGGAAAGACGCCAACGGTAAAGGAATCTATCGGAACGCCACTTGGATCCATTCGGAATACTTCGCCAAGGTTCAACCCGCTTTTTGCATCGGCGACATAGAGCTCCCCGTTAGCAGGATCAATCCCGAATCCGTATGGATCCGCAAAGTTTTGCAGCAAAATCTGTGAAGCAGTGGAAGCACTTGAATTTTGCAGAGGTACGACATGTAGATTCCTTTGAAGACAATATAATTTGTCATTAAAAACCGTAATTCTGGGGTAAAGACTACTCTCGCTTTCGCTAAAACTTAGGCTGAAATCTATTTCTTTTAAGTTCCAATCGATAATGGCTAAGCCTCCGGACTCACCTTGATTAAGTATGCCGCCACAAACCGCGACGCGTCCATCTTCCAAGACAACGAGCCCATTGGATCTAAACGGAACCGCCATGCTATCGGCGACTTCACCTAACTCGGCATCATAGTAAAACACCATGCTTCTTGAAGGGCTGGCGAAAAGGGCCCCATCTTGAAATGACACAGCACCTTCGGCTTGACCTTGATGGGGAACGACTGAGGCTTGGGTGAAATCCGAGTTCAACACTAACAACCTCTGCGCAAACAAGTCCGTGACCAAGAGTTGCCCATTATTCATGCGGGTCAACGTTCGTGGACTTCCCAATGCTTCAAACCTACCAATCTCTTCGAGCGATCCTTTATTTAGCAGCACCAGCAAATTGCTGTTATTCGCTACGAGTACAAGAGTGTCTCCAAGCTCGGCTGCACTTTGTAGGATATCTAACCCACTAGTTGAGCCAGCACTTGGGTCATACACTGTACCTAACGAGGTAGAATTCTCAGCATCATATCCAGAGATACTTGCATTGCCTCGTCTAAAAAGTCCCTCATTCAATACAAGTACATTCGACGCTCCTGTATCTACGGGAGGTTGTGTGTCGTCTGTTTTTGTGCAAGCTTGCGCCAAAACCAGTACCAGCAGAACTACGCGAAAGGTCACGTTCATAGGAAAATGCTTCTTTATAATCATTGAACCCAGACGCGAAGCCATTCAGTTTTGCTTTCTGATGTACTCATGAAATAGACACCTGGAATATTCGGCGCAAACTGACCAAAATGACAAGCCCTTCCTAGTTGATCGAGCCATAATGTCAGAGTGTTCGCTTGCTCCAGGAATTCTTGTGGATGAACGACTACCGTTTCGTTTAATACTGTTGTTGGTCTTGGTGAACGCGTAGTAGTGATCTCGTTATCTCCCAATATTCCAACAGCATCTAAATCAAAGCCACCTGTATTATAAGCAGTTGGGTAGGGGTCGATAATGGCCATTCCTTCACTATCTGTTTTGGCGAAAGCTGAATCACTTGTTCCTATCACATCGACCATACGGATATGGGTGATTGCATTTTTATTAAGTAGCTGATCCGTAGGTAAATCCATTAAGTCGAAAGGAACACCGTAAGGAGCAGAAAATCGACCAGCCAACCCATCTAATAACCTGCTATCTAACTCAGCAAAAGGTCCCGCAAAGTCTTCAGCTGATGAAAGGCTGGTGCTTGGAAATCGAAAGAAATCTATTCCATTAGAACTTACTTCTACGAAGGCCAATTCAAAGAAGCCTGTCGTATCACTAGTGGCGAACCCATTTTCAAAAACTACAAAATCGTAGCCTGGTTGATCTGAAAAAGGCGATAAAAAAGTAGCCGTCGCACGGCCACCATCTCCGAGCGGCTGGACCTCTAAATCAGGCTCCCCTATACCGCCATCACGTACCACAAAATCTATTCGACCGAGTGACGTATCTGCAACATCTAACCAGCCGAGCTCTAATTCTATACCAGTTGCAAAACCGAGCCATTCGACAGAGTCTTG
>CALDTK010000304.1 GCA_937924035.1 uncultured Saprospiraceae bacterium
AATGGCGTCGCTGGTTTTTGTTAAAAGCTTTACGTCTGCACAGCTGTGAACGATGTCTCCCGTCCGTGCTTCGAGGTTAGTCTTCTGTGCCTTTTTGTCAGTTATCTTGCAAATAGTGTCGATCAGGCTATTGAGTGTAGTCTCTTGCCCCGTACCTACGTTGCAAACTTGTGGCCACTCTACCTCGCCAACTGCAGACTCCACACACACTGCTGCGACGTCTCCGACGTAGACAAAATCTCTAGTGGCTTCCCCGTCACCGTAAATTATGATTGGTTCGTCGTTTTCTATCCGATCGAGGAAAATTGAAATCACGCCTGAATATGGTGAGCGAGGATCCTGTCGTTCGCCGTACACATTAAAGAAGCGCAGGCCGGTCAGCTTGAGACCGTATTCTTCGCGGTAAAATTCTGCGTATTGTTCGTTTGCTTGTTTATAAAATCCGTACGGTGAGCAAGGGTTCAGTTTCGACTCTTCTGACACAGGCACACCTTCGGGCACGCCATACACCGCTGCGGAAGAAGCATATATTCCGCGATCGATACCAAGCTTCTTCATACTCTCGAACACGTGCAGCGTTCCGGTCACGTTGTCGTTGTGTGCGGCTACTGGACTTTCGATTGAACCGGGCACTGATACAAACGCTGCGAGGTGAATCACTTGGTCACAACCAGACATCGCGCCTACCAGGGCACTAAAGTCTGACAGGTCAGCCGTGTGGTAAACCACCTGATCCAAACAGTGACTCAGGTTCACCGCCTCATCTTTGCTTTTCTTGTCAAACACCACCACCTGATGCCCGGCCGCCAAAAGCTGGTCAACGCAATGTGACCCGATAAATCCTGCTCCCCCTGTGACTAAAACTTTTTTCATATTTAACTGCCGGTGCGCAAGAGTATCGTGGCTAACGTTTTTACTCCGATTTGCATATCAAGCATAAAGGATCTCCGCTTTAGGTATAACAAATCATATGACAGTTTAGATACGGTCCGTTCAATATCTACCCCACCTCGCGGCGCGTCGAGGTCGTTGATCTGGGCCCAGCCCGACAGTCCTGGTTTAATCAAATGACGGGTACTGTAATACGGTATTTTTTCAGCATACACTGCCGCAAGCGAGGGCATCTCGGGCCGAGGACCAATGAAAGATAAGTCTCCGCGCAGCACATTGACCAGCTGTGGCAACTCGTCGATTCTTGTCTTCCTTAAGAAAGTGCCGATTCGCGTGTCGACCAGTTCGCTTTGCAGTGCGGCCTCAGCAGAGTCACTGCCGTTTTTAGTACGAAATTTGTAAAGTGTGATCAACGCACCAAAACGACCAGTTCGCTCTGTGGCATACAACAGCGGTCCAGCGTCGTCCATCCTAATTGCCAAAGCTACTAGGGGAAAGACCGGGGACACTACCACTAGCAATACAACAGCAGCCAAAACGTCAGTGATCCGTTTGACAAAGTCATACATGAGATTCTTTGACTGCGAGACCTGGGTGATAAACCAATCGTATCCAATCGCTGACAAGGGTACTCGGTCAAACGTGTCTTCGTATAATGTAGTGAAGTCCAAAAAAGTTAGCTGGAACTGCAAAAAGCTGCGGTCAAATATAACCGGCATAACAGTCGCTGCGTGCGTGCTTTCCTTCCCGGCGACGATGATACTGATGTCTTCTCGCTCAATAAGTGACAGCAGCTTGTCTTCAAACTTGCCGTCATTAGACGCGACCGAAGCATCGATAATGCGAACGAAAGAATAGTTGTATCGATCGTTGTTGTTGATCTCGTCTACCAGCTCAATCGCTTCTTGCCCATCAGCGATCAAAATTGCCCTTTGTCTTTCTTTGGGTGTAAATCTATGGACACCGAATAGTCTCCACCAACTAAGCAAAATGGTGGAGATGACCAAGTAGATGACCAGGTTTAACTTTGGAGTAATGCCAAAGGGCACGATAACAAACAGTAGCGCAGCAGTGACCACATTGGTCAGCTGAACAAAGATGATCTTGTTACGCAGCGCTTGCTTCAGCAACGTCGTGTGCTTGTCATAAAGACCAGCACTGAGGAAAATAAGCAGCCACACGGCCGTCATCAAAAGGAATGGTCCGAGGTGCAAGTCGAGTCTTTCCCAGGTTGGTAATTCTAAGTATCGAATCAACAACGTCAGCCAGAGTGCCACCACAAAACATATGGCATCGCCAAAAATAAGTAGCATCAACTCACGCGTTCTTTCGCCCATATATTATCTTTGCTGTTATCGTACCGCAGGACACAAACAACGCAACTACAGCAACCAGATCATTAGTGGTAAGGTTATATACGAAATGAAGCCTCAAGAGCAGAAGCGCATCTTACTCGTTGTCACCAAAAGTAATTTTGGTGGTGCGCAACGGTATGTGTTTGAAATCGCCAAAGAACTGCGCAAACGCCAGTACGAAGTAGCCGTTGCTTCGGGTGGATACACTGGAGAGCTGATCGACCATTTACAAGCGACGGACATTACCCACCTGCCAATAAAACACTTTGACCGGGATATAAATTTATTCAAAGAAGTCCTGGCTGCTTTTGAGTTAGCTAAACATATACGCAACTTCGATCCAGACGTGTTACACCTCAACAGTTCAAA
>CALDTK010000305.1 GCA_937924035.1 uncultured Saprospiraceae bacterium
TCAAACTACAACACCCAGCTACAGCTGCCTAAGGTGTACCGCCGACATGAAGTCGGTGATGACGCTAAATGAAACCCAACACCCACTAATGGGTATCGTCCTACACACGTTAAACAGTATTCTGAATTCCTGTTTTCCGGCCAATAGGTTTTTACTACACCACTTAAAATCATTGGAGGATTTCACATGGTTTGCTTAGTTTAAGGTCTAAGCCACACCTGCTTAAGTGTAAGGTTTAAGCCACACCTACTTAGTTTAAGGTCTAAGCCACACCTACTATAGTACGGACAGATGACAGCTCGAAGCTGGTACCGATCCCAGTCTATAATATGGATAGACAACCCAAGCAGGTTGAATCGTATCCCTCTTCATAGTAAGCCAAACTCGCTTTTCATCCGAAGATGAAACGTACGCCGGACCAATCGCTTGGCCTGGGTAAACTTCATTTTGACAATGATGAAACCACCAAAAGTTGATCCCCATTTTCAAAATGTTATCTCCCCGTAAGCCCGGTTAAGCTAGTCGATTCTCAATTGCTTGATTGAGTCTGATAGAACTATCCGCGATGCGAATCGAACTGACTAATATCAGATACTTCGGTTTAAGCGGTTAGATTAACATAAAACAGTAGATTCAAGAATAAGCAGCTCTACCGCCTGCAAACCCTTATCACTTTGGATCTGAGTGAACTTCACCTGGTCACCCTCATTAAGATCTTTAAAACCTTCTTCCTGAGGTGAGATATTTCTATGGTGGATGAATACATCACCGTCAGGCCCATTGATAAAGCCATAACCTTTTTCAGTGTTAAACCACTTCACTGTAGCAACAACTTGTTTACTCATAATTCGATACTCCGTTTACAACGTATCAACATCGATACCGATATAAACGTAGCATTCAATAACGAATTCAAACATCAAACCAATTCAAACAATCTGTCTTTTTCTGGCTTGTGCCACTCTCGCTTCGCTCGAGTACCAACGCCCAGACTGACCATCAAACTGACGAGATATACAAACTGAAAAACCACACCATACGTAACCAACCTGTTTTTACCACCCTACCAATCCCTTCCATCTAACAGTTCGTTATAGACCTGGCATTGGCTGTCAGCTGCGCTAACAGCGGCCCCGATGCAGGCAGACACGATCTGTTGGTGATCCAGAAGTGAGGGGCACGACGAACCCCTACCCATTCAAGAGTTGAAGTTCATCAGTGCGGGAACAGACGCCCTGCCGGAGCCACCGTCGTTCGTTACGCACAGGTTTGATTGTGCTTAATCAAACCCCATCAGAGACTGTTCACCGATACCGCACCGATACCACTCGCCGTTCTCTGATATCTGGGTAAGTCGCCGGTGAGAGTTGCGTGGAGCGGGTTTCCCCGGTGTACCCCACGTTAGCTCCCTTTGACTTGCCAGCATGAACACCACGGCTTGCCTATGAGTGGACCTTCTAGGCCGAATCACGATTTCAGGGAGGAACGTTCGTTTCACCGATACACCCTGGAACCAAAGGCGTGGTGAGCTGAGAGCTAGTTCTAGTTCGTTACCAGCGGTTAAAATAATTCCACTGGCACAGCTTATTTGGTAAGCTTTCCGAACTGAACTAAGAGGCATCCCGTCAAAGATTAACTCTCAGTTCACTACGTAATACTGATAAAGGCTCGCCATCTGGCGGGCCTTTATCATTTCTACACTATACACAAACGACGTGTGTATTCCATTGCTGCGCTGTTAGCGGCCAAAAAGAGCACTCAGCAGCCCTGCCCGCTTCGGCTGATTTGATTCGTGAGTGAGCAATAACACCTGATTATTGGCGTTAGTCTGTTTCCAATCCTCGGCTTCTTTCTGCCACCTATCCCGCTGACCCTGGAGATCTTCGATCTGACGGCGTGAACTCTGGCGTTCGTGTTCCAGCTGCTGTTCCAGCATATCCAGCTTGAGTTGCAGTACAGCGTGATCTGGATGGGGTGGTGAGGCATTTGGTGAGTTAGGTGTGGCTTGTGATTCGTCATGGTGAACGCTGACGAGCGGGTAAACACGGGTCAACTCAGCCTCATCGACCAGATAGGTTTTGTTGTCATCTGATCGTGTTGCAGACAGATCACCGGCTTTGATTTTGCGGGTTAGCGTACTTTTGCTCACACCCGTTTTTTCAGCTGCTTCCGTCAGGGTGATGCTCATGTGCCACCTCTTTTAGTTATTGGTGCACCTATATTGCCTCTGTGGTGAGTCGTGACGCGATTACAGGCAGTTAACCACTCTAAGCTCACTCTAAGCTCAACAACGCGGTCACGGCGCACCGTGGCTAATCAGGGGCCCTACAGCGGATTAACCAAACCCTCGCCAGGCGCATAAACACTGGGTTCTGGTGATTCTCGGTGAATCCCCCTGCACCAGGGTACGGATCAAGGCAAAGCCTAGAATTCAATCAGAGGTTTGGAGAATGAGGATGGGGAATTTATAGGGCTAGCCATACAAATCATTGCTGATCACGCCAGAATGGCGTAGATTTGAAAATGTACTCTACCCTTTAAGGGTAGTGCACAAGAAATGTAGATCTGGCGAGTTATCTGCTAACTCCCGGGGGCCTTTGGCCCCCCGTCATGATTATCCTAGGCGGATACGAATGGTGATATGTCTATCTGAAGAAATTGAAGAGCTGTGCTAGCAGCTCCTTGATTCTTCCTAGGTGATAGACAACCTTTACTACCCAGATCAACCAATACATTATTGGCTAGTCCTTCGTTGCGCGGCACTAGTCCGCAAAACCAACCCCGCTATGATAAGGAACTTTAACCCGGGGTTCTGGAATTTTAAAAACCTCTTAATAAACATTAACTTACCCGTGTCGATCACTTTCAAGTTGAAGCGATGGCATTGATGATCTCTATGATGGCGACGGCAACGGTGTAGATGATGCCATCGAGGGCATTGACGATCTCTATGATCGTTAAGGTGATGGTATCGCTGATCACTGATCACTATGATGTTTACCCACAGAAGATCTCAAAAGGTACACGTTCTGGGTCCCCAGAACCCCACGACAACATGCGGGTCGTGGCGGACCCGGATCAAGCACTTACCCGTGGTAAAATGGAGACCTAAAAAGCTATAGAGTATTTGGGTCGTGGCCACAGTCGCTTATCGTCGTGTATCGAGTATCAGTCAATCAGTTGATCGACAGCTGCCTGATGAGAAATTTGATAAAGAGTTCGAAGACAAAATCTCGGCGGGCGAAAAGCTGCGCCCGGGACTTCAGCAAGCCCTCGAATTCATGAGACCAGGTGATTACCTGGTGGTGCATTCAATTGATCGCTTGGCACGCAACCTGGCCGAGCTCGAGCAACTAATCAAGTTGATCACCGATAGCGGTGTGACGGTGCAATTTCGAAAAGAGCAGCTGAACTTCAAACCTGCAGCAGATCCGGATCCGATGGCAAAGCTCATGCTTCAACTGATTGGATCAGTTGCCGAGTTCGAACGTTCGATGATTAAAGAACGCCAGCGTGAGGGTATCGCAGCCGCGATCAGTGCCGGCAAGCAGTTTGGGCGGCCCCGATCACTAACAGATCAACAGCTCAAAAGCCTCCGGGCAAAAAAACGATCAGGAGCCACTACACGCCAGCTGCAGGATGAATTCAATTTGTCGAAAAGCACGGTGAATCGCTTAACAGCCAAGCGCAAAACAGAAGAGCAACTGGAGTTGGACGCCATACCAGAGGGGAACCAGCATGCATGAGGTGCATTTTGAATCTGTGGCCGATTTCATATCAAAACTTCATTATTACTCAACTTCCTTTTGGGAATTTCGAGGTCACGCTGATATCACATGGAAATTAATTCCTAACGCCGGACGGCCAGAACACTACTTGGACCAAAGTGCAAGAGCAGCGGACGGCTTTCCTCCATTTGATATTAGTAGGTTTGAGGTTTGGCGAGAATCTGCCAGAGCATACTCCAAGGACATTCCAGAGAACGATTTTGAGTGCTTGGCAGTAGCACAGCATTTTGGTCTCGCTACAAGGCTTATGGATTGGTCTAAGAATCCGCTAGTGGCGTTATTCTTTGCAGTAGAGAGTTGCAGCAACGTTTATGGCTGTGTGTACTGCTATGCACCAGAAATAATAATGGCGGGAATGGACTCGAAAGATATTAAATTCTCCGACTTGGAATCGGTATGTAGTTACTATCCGCCCCCGCTTGATAACAGGATTTTGGCGCAGCAGGGTGTGTTTACTTACCACCCAAACCCAAGTGAAGAACTCACACCAAGTCAGCTGCCTCATCTCCGAGATAACCCATTTGATCATGAGTCCAACCTCATCCGGTTTGTTATCCCTCCATATTTTAAGCCTATATTACTACGTCAATTGGATTCTATCGGGATGAATAGAAAATACCTTTTTGCAGATCTAGACGGGCTCTCAAAATATGTAAACTGGGGGACAAGTAGCTCTATAAAAAGTAATTTTGAATTTAAAAAAAGACAATGAGGACAAACCATGCGCATTAAAACCATGACAAATATCGGTATGTTTTGCATCGCAGGTATAACCGTATGCGGCATGATATTGACCTGGATGCTTTTAAAGTTTTGACCGCTGCACCACTGTAGATCAATTCTGGAGTTGAAATATGACAACTGAAGAAGGAAATTGAATAGCTAGAGCTAAAGCAGCTGTAGCTATTCGAATAAAGATAGCTTTCTTCAAAGCAAGCACAGACGGCAATCTACATCAATTCTTGTTGCGCCGATGATCCATCCGCTGAACTTGTTTGTTCGTCGCTCTCCTCGCCACCATCGCCACTCTCGTTATGTACGAGTGGTGGAATTGGTGGTGGAGTTTTTGTTTTCCTTTCTGCTGCAGCAGCTTTTTTCCCCACCTTTTTCTTAGTCAGTCTTTCATCAAGAAGATGACCGTGATCGCTTAATAATATTTCCATATTATCGAGCACATCATGGACTTTTTCCTCGACGTGATCATCTAGATAGATGTTTTTAGCCCCGAGATTTTTTGCTACTTTCTTTATATCTTTAATTCTCTCAACTGTGGGTTCAGTGAACTTAAATGATGTAGAGATTTTCTTCTCTTCTATCTCTGGCATCTCTATTAACGGTCGCTTTGGCATAGTCATATCCTCAGTAAAAATGGGCTTCCACCACATACCTAACCCGACCTTTTTCGAAATGTTTCAGCGAAATAGAAAATAAATTTAAAGAGAGGGAAATTGATGGAAACGCTATATAAATACTGGTAGGTTATTTGTTCGCTTTAATCCGCTCTTCCTCTGTGCCATCTGCGATAGCACAGAGGAAGAGCTAGAATGTACAAGCTTTTGAGGGGTAAATATGAGCGAAAACCGAACGGGTGATACCGAACGTAAAATTGATGATGTTCTCAAGGAGATAAATCTCAGACATCGCATCGCTGTGGCCAACAAACGTAAGCGTTATTACCAATCAAAGTTAGATCCTTACCGTACGAAAATATTTGAACAATATTATCGCGACCAATCCCTTGAACAAATCAGATTGGGTTTGTCCTCCGGATTACTTGGCAAAAGCATTGTTGTCGGTAAAACCACCCTTCACGACTTTATAACGAAGCACAAAATTTAGTGAGATATAAAGAGGCCAGTACATCCGACAAACAGGCGATACGTGCTGCCAAGAATGTCGATAAGGTAGGTGAAGCATTTGAAGGTCGTGTGCCACGCAATGATGGGTACTGTCGTTCATACGGTAATCTTCGATTTCACCAGGAAGCGTTCCGTGTTGTATCGCACTGGTGTCATCTGCAACCAGACATCAAAAGATTCAATGCAATCACCATTGAACAGAGCGAACGTTTTTTGTTAGAAAAGTCTTCAGATGTCACTGACAAAACGTTATCCGGGTACGCTGTAGCGCTGGAACATCACCTTAAAATTAACTGTGGCTATAGTGACGGCCCAACGCTACACCGTCCGCCCAGTGAGATCCCTACCATTCTTGCATCGCGTGCCTATACGCATGAAGCAATTAACTTCTTACGGACACTACAAACAACCCGTGCGGAACTCTCCACCCGCATTTGTCAAGAAGCCGGTTTACGTGCTCACGAATTGCTGACGTTACAGAAAGTCAGTGTCGATGACAGAGCACCGAACCAAACGCGGCAATGGCGTGACGATCGCTTCATTGCCGGAGGTCGTGAACACTGGGTTCGTTACACGGTAAAAGGTAAAAACGGTCTGGTACGTGAAGTCGCTCTTAGCCCTCAAACGGCAGCTGATTTAGAGCGAGTACGGCACGAGAAACCAGTCACTGTGTTCGACCGCGGAGTGAAGTACAAAACGCACTACGATGTGATGGGAGGTAAGTCGTTTTCGAATTCTTTTTCACGACTTTCACAACGGCAGCTGGGCCACAGTTATGGCGCGCACGGTATACGACACACATACGCTCAGGATCGAATGAAAGAGCTATCGAATCGGGGGGTGGATTACGAAATTTCAAAAGAGATAGTGAGTCAGGAGCTCGGCCATTTTAGACCGAGCATCACAGACTTTTATTTACGTTAAGTCGCCAGAGGTTAGTCTGGCAAACCTCCGTTACCGGAGGGCGATGGTATTAGGCCATCTGGCACCCGCATATTTAAATATGCTAACGACAGTACTCATGGTTGCCGATATTCGTTTGAGGTCAAATATGTCACCTTTTTCAGGACCTCCTGTTGTGTTGATAAATAAATTTGCCAACACGCGCAGAACGGCTCTCGCCGTTTCACCCGGTGGCGAGATAATGGAAGCATTGAATCAATTCAAGATTGACTTTTACTTCTGGGGCTATCACTCACTTTTGTCGTCACCCTTTCGAGTAATTTAGAGCTCGCTTTAGCATTTTTGAAATGAAAAAACCGTTAGATTTTTTCTTTGGATTCACGTGAGTGAATCTCCTATGGATGTTGCGAAAAGCAGGACAAGACTCCCCTACTTTTCACGTGTCCATACAGGACTTTTAGTACTTTCAACTCCAGTTACCGCCCTCCTTATCGGAGATCAGTCACTGTCAGTTGTTAGTACTCGGTACTAGAAAGAACACGCTATGCGTTCTTTCTGGGTGCACGACAAGTTTCAAAGAAACTTCCCTAACGATTTCATCGTGCGGATCGTTAGGTGTTTTGTGTAAGCGGTCAGCCTATCACAACTATTCATCGGCCGAAAATGGCGCTCAACAGCCCTGCCCTCTTCGGCTCTTCTTTTGTTTCGTATCCAGCAATAACTTGCATTTCCATCTCCACCCACTAATGAATTCATCTCAAATCTCCAACTCGTTCTTAGAACCCTAGGCAGAACCGGGCCTTTACTCACTCTCAGACATTTGTACCCTCGTCCACTGACCATCAGAACGAGGAGGTTCAAATACCAGAACAGCCAGAACGCGCAACCAGCAAAAATACCTACTGACATGCTCCCGTTCTAGAACGCACAAGTAGAACCAGCCATTGCCTCACTCTCAGGCGTTGTACCCACGTATCGATTGCCACCGGGTAACGGATATTGGACGCCTCTAGCTGCATGATTGTTTAGCCGTCCAATACTACAAAAACAAAAAAACGGAGAACGCCAAATGCTCACACTATCCCAAGCAGCCAAAGCCACCGGCAAATCAAAATCAGTCATCAGTCACGCCCTCAAGACTGGAAAAATTGAAGGCAATAAAAACGCCGATGGCACCTACGAAATAGAACCTAATCAGCTCATGGCGGCGTTCGGCGAACCCTCTGAAAAGAACGCTAAACCTAAGCAGAGCGGGGTGTCTACAGATTCAGAACGGCAGAACGCGTTACAAATCATCGCCGACGAACGGGCAGAAACTATCAC
>CALDTK010000306.1 GCA_937924035.1 uncultured Saprospiraceae bacterium
GTCTCCAAAGCCTTTGGCGACAAACTGCTCTTCAAAGACCTCTCCCTCCAAATCAATCCGGGAGACAAAGTCGCACTCGTCGCCCGCAACGGAACAGGCAAAACCAGCCTCCTGCGTGTGCTATCGGGCGAAGAACTACCCGAAGGACTCCACGCAGAACGGCACGCCATGAAGTCAGCGAGAATCGGCTACCTGCATCAAGATCCGATCTTTCAGCCCGGCCAAACCGTGCTCGAAGCAGCCTTTGATACCGACACACCGCTAACCAGAGCCGTTCGCCAATACGAAGCAGCAATGCTGAACCCTGACGACATGGACTTGCTCACCAAAGCAATGGGCGATATGGATGCCAATGATGCCTGGGATTTTGAAGCAAAAGTCAAAGAGATCATCGGACAGCTCGGTATTCAGGATACCCAGCAACGGGTCGATAGCTTATCAGGTGGACAGCAAAAGCGTCTCGCGCTTGCTCGATTGCTCATCTCAGAACCAGATGTCCTCATCCTCGATGAGCCGACCAACCACCTCGATCTCGACATGATCAATTGGCTGGAAAATGTCTTGCAACGGCCTTCGGTGACGCTGTTCATGGTAACACACGATCGCTACTTTTTGGAGCGCGTTTGTACCACAATCATCGAACTCGAAGACGGAGTACTTCACGCCTATCCGGGCAACTACACGACCTTCCTCGAACGTCGCGAAGAGCGTCACATGCACCAGGCAATCGACCAGCAGAAGCGTAAAAAACTCTTCAAAACCGAACTCGAATGGGCACGTCGTTCGCCTGCTGCCCGAACAACAAAGTCAAAGAGTAGACTCGATAGTTTTTACGAACTCAAAGGTTCACTTCGCAAGCTTAACCATGACGAAGAAGTCGAACTGGTTTTCGAAGGAAGCCGACTCGGAACCAAGGTGGTTGAATGCCACAATGTTTCGAAAGGATTCGGAAGTAATGATCCTCTATTCAAAGGCTTCAATTACAAATTCGCGAAAGGAGAACGCGTCGGACTCGTTGGTCGAAACGGCGCTGGAAAATCTACCTTCCTCAATTGTATCACAGGTCAGCTCGAGCCTGATACGGGTAAAGTCGTTGTTGGTGATACCGTCGAGTTTGGCTTCTACACGCAAGGCGGACTATCAGACAAGCAACTCACCCGTCGCGTCATCGATGTGGTACGTGATGTTGCAGAGTACATCCCCCTCAAAAAAGGCAAGCTCACCGCTTCAGGCATGCTCGAAAAGTTCCTCTTTTCACGCGAGCATCAGCAAGTGTATGCAAGCCAATTAAGTGGTGGAGAAAAACGTCGCCTCTACCTCTTGACGGTCTTGATGAAGAACCCGAACGTCCTCATCCTCGATGAGCCGACCAACGATCTCGACATCCTCACGCTTACCGTTTTAGAAGATTTCCTGCAGACCTACCCAGGTTGCCTCATCATTGTGAGTCACGATCGTTACTTCCTCGACAAGCTCACCGACCACCTCTTCATTCTTCCTGGCGATGGTTCCGTCGTCGACTGGAACGGAACCTATGAGGAGTATCGTCACCATGTTATCGAACAGCAAAGAAGTGTGCGTGCGGCTCAACCCACTACCAAAGCAGCAGCTGTTGTTAAAGAAGCAAAACCCAATGCCCTTTCTCAAGATGAGCGCAAGGAGATGAACCGCCTTGAAAAGCAAGTCACCAAGCTGGAAGGTGAAGTTGAGCGTTTAGAGTCAGCTTTCGCCAAAACCGATAACACGCCTGCGGACTATGAGCGTCTAGGAAAGGAACTTGCAGCGGTGAAGGATGAGAAGGACGCCAAAGAGGAAAGATGGCTAGAACTCGCAGATCGTGCTTGAGAGGTAATTGTTAGTTGATAATTGTCAATTGATAATGCTCCTTACGTCCCGCGCGCAGCGCGTCGATCCACGTGCTACGCTCGGGACTAGCCTCACCTTCGGCTCGCTTTAAGTTCTGCCGCTGCCGTTCGACTGATCGTGACCCTCGCAGGCTTGCGGGGCTCATGAAGGTGGCAGCTTTTGAAAGAGCCTATTATCTTGCTGTGATACTCATGAAAGTTAAAATCACTTCGCCAAGAGCTCCCTATAATGCCAGTGACACTGCTGTAGGGACACCCAAATTTTCAATACTCGGATCAGGAAGCGGAGGTAATTGGTATGGTGCGCTACAAAGGTTTTTCGATTTTACTCCTAAAGATAATGAGCATACTAAATGGTACTACAATAGCTGGATTGATTTCGGAGAAGAGACTATCACAATCAAAGTTGCAGATGTAAAAAGCGCTGCTATCCGTTATGAAGAAATAGATGAAATTCGAATTCAAATCTATCGCTTTGGAGAATATAGTAAGTCTCGCTACGATTACACTGCAGGCTCCTATATCCTGATAAAATACAAAGGGCAAAAGTTCAAGTACTTCTTGAGCCTAAGCGAGGAATGGGCAGATAAACTGATAATCCTCCTTAAACAGAAAGACGTACACTTAATTTCCTAGACTCCGGCCTCACCTTCGGCTCACTTTAAGTCCTGCGAACCACTCGTTCGCAGATAAACACGAATCGCAAGAAAAATTCCCAGAGCACTCGCCAACGATTACAACCGCCTCCTCACCTCCCAGCCTGCAACAATCGCAGCCAACATCAACCCATATGCATTGGGAATAGAAGCTGCGATTAGGGTAGCCTTCAATAGCACCGTGACAAAATGACCAAGGAAGGCTAGTCGCACCTCGCTTTTCAAAAGACCGGCAAGTAGGGCCAGACCAAAGCCTTGCAACAAAATGGTCGCTGGGAGTCCAATAGCTACACTCGCAGCAACGGCCAAGACCACATAGGCCCATCGCCAACCCGCATGAAAATCAGGCGCACAATCAAAGCCTTCGGTAGGCGGCTTGGTTCCAGCAATAACTCTGCGATTGTAGGTGATGAGCCAATACAACGGCTTGAGTGCTTTGAGAAAAATACGATTGCGCACAATAGGTCGAAGCATCGGTATACCAGCTGCAATTGCTGTGGTCATCGCATCCAGTCCGTAGCGGACCTCTCCAGTTTTCGTATCAATCATCGGGATTTCATGCCGCCCCCGATCCAAATCAAGGTTTGGCTGCTTGGTGCCATCAACCTTACTAAAGGCGAGTCGATCGCTCAACTTTAAGTCCTTAAAGACACTCGTATATCCTTGGCACATCGGGCAGGCGTCGTCGTAGAGAAACGTGTAGTTCGTCATGATCTTTTGTGTTGATCGGTGCCTAAGATACGATCAAGTTTCATAACTTTCAATAAAAAGTGAAAGTTAAGGTTTAACAAGTCCACATACCCATGGACATCTCTTAACACTCGACACAAAACCCAATCAAATTCGTTAATTCGCAGACGATGCGCGTTTTAACTCTTCTCCTTCTTTCTATACTGTGTCTATCTGCCTCCCCGGGAATTTCTACCGAAGTTGATGTCACAAGCTCCG
>CALDTK010000307.1 GCA_937924035.1 uncultured Saprospiraceae bacterium
CTTAAAAACAGTCTTGTAACTCCAAAAGCTTATGCAAAACGAGAAGACCTGCTCACGGAAGATCGCATAGCGAAGAGACCGCATTTTCAGACGATCTACACACGCTATGTTGCCCGGTGCAAGAAGTCGGGAGCTATGGATTTTGACGATCTGCTCTTCCGCATGTTTGAGCTTCTGCAAAACCATCAAGAGGTCCGTGAGAAGTTTCAACAGCGCTTCAAATACGTAATGGTAGACGAGTTTCAGGATACCAACACCTTACAGTATGCTATCGTCAAGAAATTAGTCCAATTTGAAGGATCCAAGCGTAATATCTGCGTAGTTGGAGACGATGCTCAGTCTATTTATGCTTTTCGTGGAGCGACTATTCAAAATATCCTTGATTTCGAGCGAGATTTTGGTAAGCATGGTATTCGCACCTTCAAGCTTGAACAAAACTACAGGAGTACAGAACACATCGTTGCTGCAGCAAATGAGGTAATCAACAATAATAAAAAGCAGATCCAAAAGAAAATCCGCTCAGAAAAAGGAGTGGGGGAGCGAATCAAAGTTATTCGCGGTGTGAGCGACACCGAAGAAGGTAAGCGTGTCACCGATGCAATCATCGATCTGAAGCATCGGGTTCACTTTTCAAATAGTGACATCGCGATATTGTATCGGACCAATGCGCAAAGCCGAGTTTTTGAGGAATACCTCCGTCGGGCCAACCTGCATTACAAGGTGTTTGGTGGGCTAAGCTTCTACCAACGTAAGGAAGTGAAAGACGCGATCGCATATCTGCGACTTGCAATCAATCCAACAGATGATGAGGCGATTCGACGAGTTATCAATTTTCCAAAACGAGGTATCGGCAACACTACTTTTGGTAAGATCACCAAGTATGCTACAGATAATGGCCTGACTATTTTTGAGACGATCCAGACTGCACTTGGAGAGGCGGGGATTGGAGGTAAAGCAGCAGCAACTCTTCGTGGCTTTACACATCTTATCACTCAATTTCAGCAAAAAGCGCAGACGGACGATGCTTATGAAACAGCGATGTATATCCTTCAACAGTCTGGCTTGCATAAGTTGCATCAAGACGATAAAACCATTGAAGGAGTAGGTCGTCTTCAAAATGTTGAGGCACTTCTTGACGGCATTAAGGAGTTTGTTGACGATGACGAATTGGTTGTAGGTCTTGTATTGCCAGGTCAAGACGAAGAGCCGGAACCAGCTCCTCAAGAGAAGACGCTAACCAACTACATTCAGAATATCGCGCTGGTCACCGATGCCGACAAGGAGGATCCAGATAATGCTGATTATATCAGCTTGATGAGTATTCACGCTGCCAAGGGCTTGGAATTCCAAGCAGTTTTTGTGGTAGGAATGGAAGAGCAGTTATTTCCTGCATTCCGCTCATTGGATAATCCGGATGACCTCGATGAGGAGCGCAGATTGTTTTACGTAGCAATCACAAGGGCAGAGTCACATCTATTCTTGACCTATGCGAATAGCCGTTACCAGCATGGCAATTTGCGACATAACGAACCTAGTCGTTTTCTGGAAGAGATTTCGGAGTCGCACCTAGAAGATTCCGCAGGGCATCTCAAAAGATCGAGAGTTGGAGGCGTTCAATTTGGAGGCTCTAGTGATATTGTCCCTCGGGCGCGTGTTTCGGGTGCTTTCGCAAAACAAAGATCAGGCATTTCAAGGGGCTACAAGGTTGATCCTAAAACCTTCACTCCGAGTCCTTCAGATAAGATTGTACCAGGTGCTCAAGTGCTTCACATGAAGTTTGGCAAAGGAAAAGTCTTGAGCTTAGATGGTGGCTCTAATGCCAAAGTGGCTACGATTCTTTTTGAAGGTATTGATAACCCACAACGAAAGCTACATCTCAAGTTTGCAAAGCTGCAGGTCGTTGGGAATTTGGGGCTTTAGGATAGCTACGAGACAAATAGATGATCAAGTAGCAACAAAAAGCAACACCCATCCCTATAATCCGTTACTTCTATCGGTTACCTTGCTTCCCGATGAGACGATTCCTGTGCCTTGCTTTCTTGTATTGTGTTTTAGCGCAAGCTGGACCCCTACATGCTCAACAAATGCGTACGGAGTTCGGAAAGAACCGCGTCCAGTTTCACGACAAGTTTGATGAATGGCTCCAGTATGAGTCAGAGAACTACATTACCTATTGGTATGGCGAGGCCCGAAACATCGGCCAAGCGGCAGTTTTAATCGCAGAAGCCAATTACGCTGAAATTCAACAGCTGCTCGAGCACCAGATGAGTGATAAGCTTGAACTGATCGTCTATACCGATCTCTCAGACTTGAAGCAGAGTAATATTGGCGCAGAGGACTCTTTTCGAAATCAACCCGGACGAGTAAAAATCGTAGACAATAAGATTTTTGTCTTTTTTGACGGAGATCATCAAGACCTAGAACGTCAGATTAGAGAAGGCACGGCGAGTGTCATCCTCAGTTCAATGATGTTCGGAGAGAATCTTCAGGAAATTGTTCAAAATGCAGTTTTACTCGACATTCCGCTATGGTATTCAGAAGGTTTGGTCGCATACTGTGGCGACAATTGGACAGTAGATGCTGACGAACGACTTCGCCAGTACCTACAAGCCGAACCAGATGCTGAATTTCTTGATCTGGTCAATTTTGATCCTCGTCTCGCTGGTCATTCCTGGTGGAGCTACCTAGCTTCAACCTACGGCGAGGGTACGGTTGGAAATCTCCTGTACTTGACACGAATTAGTCGATCTGTCGAAAATGCAATTGACTACATCTATGCCATTAGCTTCGAAGAATTAAGCGAAGGTTGGCAATCCTACTACCGCGACCAAGTGGCAGAGGATGCTGCAAACCGACAAACGCTACCTGGCCTTGTGGCTGGAAGCAAGCAGATCGGAGCAATTAAAAATAAGCATAAAGCGAACATCACTCAATTACATCTGAGTCCTGATGGACAGCGTGTGGCCTATGTGATCAATGAGATAGGAAAGCAACAAGTCTTCGTCGAGGACCTAGCAACAGGTAAGCGTGAACGCGTGCTCAAGGTCGGTTATCGCAACGCCATTCAAGCAACGGATTATCGATACCCATTGCTTTCGTGGAACCCCAATAATACCGAGCTTGGGATCATTTATGAGCGCAGAGATGTACTTCAATTTGCGCGCGTTTATCCAGGCACAAAGGATAAACCTTTTACAGAGCCGTTAGACCCACAGTTTCAGAGGATCTACTCAATGGATTATGCAAATTCCTCTCAACTCATCCTTTCTGGTGGCATTCGAGGAATTACAGATATCTATAAATACTTCATTGAGACCCGTCAAAGTGCTCGCCTGACCGATGACTACTACAATGAATTGGAAGTTACTCGTGGCGTCGTCGGAGGCATGCCAGGGATCTTTTACACTTCTAATCGACCTGATACAGGACTGACGCGTGTCAAATTGGATAGTGTCCTGCCAACCCAAAATATCAATCTCTTTTTCCTTCCAGATGAGAAATCAAAGTATGCATACTCGATTAAGCTTGCAGGTGGTGATGGAAGTAAGATCTGGGCACCTCTTTCGATAGATTCTCAGCGGTTTACGTTCATCAGCGACCATAGCGGTATTGCAAATCTTTATACTGGTGAGTTAGAAGAATACATCGCGTACTATGAACAGGTTGTCTTTTATAAAGATGGAGATGTTCGGCGATTACCCGATGATTGGAAGCCAAGTGCTTCTATCGAATCCGAAATTGAAAAAATAGAGCGAGAGGCTGTCATTCGCCTTCGCGGCAAAACCCTCGGGCGATCAGACCTTGCGACAGGCATAGATTTACTAGACGTGAACTTACGCACTGGGAAAGCGATCGCACTTACGCAGTATCCAAATCAGTTGAATCAATATACTCGGTTTCAATTTGATAGCCTTCAATTAAGGGTTCCAAGATTTACCATTTTTGCAGAAGATAAATTCGGTAAAACTAGCGGTACGAGTTCTAATTCGACTGTACTTCCCGCCTGGCTCAGCGGACGTCGTGCTGAAGATTTAAATGCTGATAATGCACCAGAGGAGGTTGAGGTTGATGAAGGTGAACTCTTCCAGAGTCCTTTTGATGAACCTGAGAAACAGACAGCTAAAACTGAACGGGCTTTTGGGTTAGATCTATTGACTCCCAACGCGAAATCTAAAGCGCAGAAGGGTGCGCTCCATGCCTTTAGACCAGCACGAATACGCGCGTATGAATATCGTTTTCGAACTGATTATCTAACAACGACTTTTGATAATCAGCCTCTTTTTGGAGGGCTCGATAATTTTGCAGCAACCCCACAGAGCTTTCGTCAGCAACCGGCTGGATTGCTTATAAAACTCAACAACAAGGAGCTTTTTGAGGACTATATCCTTGAGCTAGGAGCTCGCTTTGCGACAACTTTTGATGCTTCAGAGTATTATGGATTTCTTGATTCACGTAAGAATCGTTTAGACATTCGTTACGGTTTTTACCATGGTACAAGGAGGCAGACTTTAGATCCTCCTCCTGGGTCTTTAGAAGAGCAGCGTGCACGAGCAAGGAGTCTTATTGGCCTCACGAGATTCTCTTATCCACTGGATGTGTTTAGTTCGGTTAGAGCTATCACAACGGTGCGCTTTGACCGGTTCACTCCTCTTTTATTTGATGAAGCGACATTAGGAGAAAGTATTGATCGCGAGCAGCGAATGGGAGTTCGATTGGAGTATGTTTTTGATAATACACTTGATTATTCACTAAATATTAAACACGGAAGTCGAGCGAAGTTTTACGCGGAGGTTGCTAAGCGCTTTGATGTGGATTTAGCAGGTGAGACATCCTTTAATTTTGACACAGGGTTGCTCACTTTAATTGGTTTCGATGCTCGCCACTATCAAAGAGTATTTAAGCACAGTGTACTCGCATTTAGAGCAGCTGCTGCAACAACGTTTGGGGCTGAAAAAATCTTGTTTTATTTAGGTTCGTCTGAAGGCGCTATTGGGGGTGCATTTGATCAAAGCATTCCTGTTGCTCCAGGTGATTTTGCCTATGAGATGTCTGCTACTCACTTGCGTGGATTTCGAGTCAATATTCGCAATGGAAATAGTTTTGCACTCAGCAACGTCGAATTCAGAACTCCCTTGTTGAGGTATCTCTTACCTAATTCGAAGAGTAACTTTATTAGACAGTTCCAGCTAGTAGCGTTTGCAGATGCAGGTACGGCTTGGTCAGGAAGAACTCCATTTACACGTGAGAATCCGATTAACACGGTGGTTTTCGATGATGATCCATCCTATGTACTTACTGTGAATTATTTCAGAGATCCAGTCGTCTTAGGCTTTGGGGGCGGTGCTCGGGTTAATTTATTTGGCTATTTCGTACGAGTGGATCGTGCATGGGGTGTCGAGACTGGGCAGGTTCTTGACCCAAGATGGCACCTTAGTCTTGGGCTTGATTTTTAAGCCCTGATTTTGCTCGAAGGGCCAAGGGTTAGAACTGAGCTTTCGCCAAAACTTGGGGAGCTTCTAAGCATTTTGCCTGAAAATTTGTGGTGACTCTATTGAGCGCTAAATCAGTAGTATTGACAGACTTTCCACTCAACGGGCAATTACCGTCAGTCAAGGCACGGTTTTGGCCTAAGAACCCTTGTGGAAATACCAAGTGTACTATTATTTATTGGTCTTTGTTGGCTTGTAAATCCGGCTTTCGTTGGCGCGCAAAACGCCTCTGATCTAGTCGCAGCGCGGGATGAATTGATCGAGGCGAAAGGTGAATTGATGCGTCTTCCTCCGCTCAAGGACATGCTTAAAGTTGCGATACAGACTGCGCCAAAGAGTCGTCAGATCGATATTACCCAGCAACAAGAAAGAGAAAGGGAAAAGCTTTGGAAGCTAGCTCAGCTCGATGTTTTGACCTTTCAAGGTGTAGCTATTGCAGGTCGTCGAGATGTTTTTGCAGTCAATACAGATGGTACGGTATATGTCCCGACAGCCTCTGTGGTGGACAATCTCAATACGCAAGGATCTGTAAGCGTGAAGCTGAGTCCTATTAGTTTTTTTCAATCAAGACGGCAAGTTCAAATCGCGAAATTGGAAGGCGAACGCCTTGAAGTGGAACGTGATTTAATTTCTCGAGATGTTGCTGAAGGTGTGATTTACGCATATAACATGGCACAGAAGTCTCTCGAAATGATGGACCTCCGAGCCGAAGCCATGGAAGCAGTTTTAGCAAGAGCCGAACTCGCTGAGCGTCTTTTTAAACAAGGCGCTATGACACTTACCGAATACACAGAATTCCAATCGAAAGCATCGGATATGACTGCAAAGTTTTATGATGCACGAGGTGATTTTCGACTATATTATCATATGCTCATGGAAAGAGTATATGGTAAGATTCCTTAACCCCGACAAATTAGACTCAAAGAAGTAATGGACTTCTTCCGTTGGAAAAGAACCTTATTACGGGCCATGGCGCCCGCTCTGCTGTGTGCAATACTGGCGGGGTGGGGAGTTTATGCATTGACGGCTAATGAGAGACCAACATATAGAAGTCAAGCACTTCTAAATACGGGGATCATGACGGGAAGAGATGGTAGCGGGTCGTATGTGCGTGATCTCGTGCTCAATGAACTTGAGAATATCATGAACCTCGCGCGGAGTTTTGAAACTCGTGAGCAGCTCTCTGCTCGACTATTTGCCAAGTTACTTGCGCTAGATCACCCAGATCCGCATCTTATTTCGCCAAGAGCCTACAATGACTTCTTTGCTGAATTAGACTCTAGTTTGATAAATCGGTATAGACCGATTAAAGATGAACGCTTGATTTATGAGGCAATCATTCTTGATCGAGACTCACTCAAGCGTTATGGAGAAGCAACTTCCGAAAATCCCTTGCTAGAAATCTTATACGGAGATGACCCGCTTATTGGTGTCGAATCCTTGGCAAGCCTTCGCGTCAACCGCAAGGGGATGAGTGACCTTTTGGAAATTAGTTATTCAACCGTCGATGCAGCTTGGTGTAAGCTTACACTAGACGAGCACCTTGAAGTGTTTTTAGCACAACACAAACTAGTCGAAGAACAACGTAGTGGGGGAGCGCTGGCCTATTTTAGGGAGGCGACACAAAAATCCCGAGCCAAGCTTGATCAAGTTGAGAATCGACTACGTGACTTTGCTACCGATAATAAGATTATCAATTATTACGAGCAAACTCGGTTTATAGCAAGTTTGAAAAACCAGGTGGATAATAGATACACTGAGGAAAAGATGAAGCAGGCTGCAGCTGACAGCACACTTCAATCCTTAGAAGTAAGATTGTCGAAGCGAATGGATCTGGTTCGTCTTAATAATATCGTTGATGATCGGCGTCGTGAACTAGGTCAGCTTTCACGTGAGCAGGCCCGCCTAGAAATCATGAGTGCAGATTCAAGTGAAACTGCTGAAACTGACTTAGCTGAATTGGAGGAGCGAATGCAGACTATTCGAACCGGACTAAGCAAAGATATTATATCACTTCAAGGTGTTTATAATGGACCTGAAGGCTTGGAGTTAGGTCGCCTTATTAGTGAATGGCTTGTTGCCTCAATTCAAGTCGAAGAAGCCAAGGGGAAGATTGAAGTGCTGGATGTTCGAAAAATTGATTTCGCAAAGTTGTATACAAATATGGCTTCGCTTGGGTCGACCATGAAAAAAATCGAGCGTGAAGTTCATATCGCAGAGGAGGACTACCTAGAGAACTTACGCAACCTAAATGAAGCGTTACAAAAAGAACATTCTCAAAGGTCGATTACGGATTTAAGATTGGTTGATCAACCAGTACTCCCTAATAAGCCTGAAAAATCGAAGCGCCTGATTATGGTGCTCGCGGCATTTTTGGTTGGAGGTATGTTTCCAATAATTCTTGCTATCGCACTTGAGCTATTGAGTGGTGCAATTTTGTCTTTTGAAGAAGGCGAGCGTAGGTCAGGTTTACTTGTGATTGGTGGAGTGGCGCGTTGGTCTACCGTTCGGAAAATACTACGTCGAAAAGCAGAACCTGCATTAAGGGCTACAACTGGTGATTTGTTATGGCAAGGGCTTCGATCTCGCGGAAATGCTGGAACGATCACTGCCAAACCTCATGTCATAGTCCTAGTCAGCTTCCGGCCTGGAGCTGGTAAGAGCTACATTTCGGATCTACTCGCGAAGCGATTAGCACAACGCGGTATGGAAGTTTGTATGGTAACGGATAAGCCTACAAGAGCTACCACGTATCCGGGTGTTCAATTAGTTTCGATTGACTCGATTGCTGCAATGGCCCCAGGCGCGGAGGCTCGTAAGCTTACTCGATACAGCAAGCAACATTGGGAATCGCTAGATGTAGTCCTGTGGGAACTGCCTGCAATGGCTACTGGTCGTTTACCTGTAGATATTGCGAGAGATGCAGATGATGCTATTTTGATTCACCCAGCGAGTGCTGGTTGGACAGGAGCTCATACCGGTGCTTTAGCGCAACTGTTGGATACACTCGGAAATAAGCCTCAATTAGTTCTAAATGGAATTTCAGCTGACGTTTTACTTAATGAGTGGGGTAGTACTTGGAAACAAATTCAAACGTGGTCTAAAGACGAGCTAACGCTAGCTATCAATCAAGAAGCTTTCGACCGTGAAAACAAGAATCAAGTTGTTGTTGGGGAAATCTTGAAAGAAGAGGTTCTCTCAATCCAGGATTCACCAAAAGAGAAAAAAGAAGTCATAGTTCGGCAGCAACCGGCTGAACAAATAGATGATTCGAGTACAGTTTTGACACGAAATAAGACCGATCAATCTACAACCAAGCCACTCTTCAATTTACCGATAGAGCCTACTACTCCAGCTCCTTTTCCAATCCCTGAAGATGATTTCAATCAAGTAGAAGTCACTGTTCCTGATCTAGATTTTAATACTCCTGAAAGATGTGTCATTGACACGTCGCTAGATCAGGATGCTGAAGACTGGGAAAGTAAGCTAAAGCGAGAAACTACATCCAAAGATTCTAAGCTCATACCTCCACCCAATAATTCACAATGCCCTAATTCAGATCATTCTGATTGGGAGAAGAAGCTTCTTTCCTAAACCCATTATGTCTACTTCATCATTACGGTCTGGTCACGATTGGTTGACACATCCTATTGGTCTTCTTGGCCTGGTCGTGACGATGGGTGCATTGGTGGGCCTAGGGTTTAAGATTGGGGCAGACAAGACGATACAGCTCAGTATATTAATTTATGTATTGCCGATGATTTTGGTGGTATTTAGATACCCTGTAGTTAGCATATATCTATTGCTTATTCTGTGTTTTGGGGCGAATGGAATTTCAAGATATATTCCAGCTCAATGGGGCTTGATGATCGATGCCACACTTGTCCTAGGTTGGATCGCTACACTTGCTCGTAGATTTCCGAGGAACTGGGATACAGATGGTGATCCAAGAGTTTGGGGGGAGCTTAAGGAAGACGGATTTGTGTTGTCTTTACTATGGTTCATGTTCATTCTTGTTGAACTCGTAAACCCTGATGCCCAGAGCCGTGAAGCTTGGTTTTATGCTATGCGGAACATGGGTTTTTATCAAGTACTCGCCGTAGGACTGGCATACTTTCACATTCGGACAAATGGGCAATTGAAGTTCATGCTCCATGTGATTTTTGGAATTAGCATCATGGCTGCACTATGGGGTATCCGTCAAAAATATTTTTGGTTAGATGCTGCAGAGGAGTACTGGCTTTTTGATGAAGAGCATGCAACCCAGCACATTCTTTTTGGAGAGCTTAGAACATTCTCATTCTATTCTGATGCGGGCCAATTTGGTGCTTCGCAAGCAATGATGTTTCTGATGGCTGGAATAATGGCTTTAAAGCCGAGCAGCAATAGGAGTAGAGTTTTTTACATAGTTACAGCTATACTTTGTTTTGTAGGCTTTGGTATTTCGGGAACACGTGGTGCATTAGCAGTTCCAGCTGCTGGAGGGTTGATGTACCTTATTGTAAGTCGAAATACTAAAATATTAATCCTGGGATTAATAGTGATGGCCAGTACGTACAGTATGCTCAGGTACACCAGTCTATTTCATGGCGTAAAACAGGTTCAACGTATGCGAACTGCGCTTGATCCAAACGAGCCAAGCCTCATGGTTCGCCTCCGAAATCAGGAATTTTTAGGATATCAATTGGAGCGGATGCCCCTAGGGGCAGGCGTTGGTTCTTCAGGTTTTTGGGGCAATCGCTTTAGCCCAAATACGGTATTTGCGCAAACTGCAACGGATTCTTACTACGTCCGTGTATGGGTGGAAACGGGAATCGTAGGACTCAGTTTACACCTGATAATGTTGGGTTTTTTCCTTGGCGCGGGAGGTTACCGTGTCTGGCATACAACCGACCCTGTCTTAAAACATCAGCGTGCGGCTTTGCTATGTGGTTACGCTGGCATGCTATTCGCTAGCTATGGTAATGGCGTCTTCAACCAGTTCCCCACCGCTCTGATAATCTGTCTGGCAATTCCAGTCATGTTATCTGATCACTGGAATAGACTTAGCGAAGAACAGACATGATTGCACTCCAGCTACTTTTACTCTTGCTAGCACTCTACCTTGGGTTTGGTGTTGTTTACCAACTGGGTTATGCTATTGCGGGCCTCTTACCAACTCCGAAACCGATTGCTCGCGATAAGAAATATCGACGCTTTGCAGTTTTTATAGCGGCTTATAAAGAAGACGGAGTTATTGTAGAAACTGCTCGTCGCGCATTACGACAGCGGTATCCTCAGGAGTTGTTTGAGGTGGTAGTTCTTGCCGATAAAATGCGAGATAGTACCATTGCTAAGCTTCGTAAACTTCCTATTCGGGTGGTTGAAATGAGTTTTAGCGAAAGCACAAAAAGTAAAAGCCTTCGAGAAGGAATTGCGGCACTTTCCCACCTAAACTACGATGGAGCGATAGTGCTAGATGCCGATAATCACATGGCTCCTGATTTTTTACTGGAAGCTAATCGATACATGTCGGCAGGATTTCGTGCAATTCAAGGCCAACGTACTGCACCTCCATTGACTGGGCTGAATGAAACTGCCCGATGGGATGCGATTTCGGAGGCGATTAATAATCACATTTTGTGTGCTGGACACCATGCAATTGGCATGTCTGCAAGATTAGCAGGATCGGGAATGATCTTCGACTTTAAACTCTTCGCAGAAGTAATGCAAGACGTTAATGCAATTGGGGGATTTGACAAAGAATTAGAATTGCGACTTACTCAGATGGGGGAATCGATAGCTTATGCTGAGGATGCTGTTGTCTATGATGAAAAAGTTGGTAATCCTGAAGTTTTTGCACGTCAAAGGGGACGATGGTTAGCTGCACAGTATACCTACGGTCGTCGATTTTTCGGCAAGGGACTTTCAGCTTTTATCTTAAGAGGAGAGCTTGACTTTTTTAATAAAACCATCCAAATGGCATTGCCGCCACGGTTGTTATTACCAGTAGCACTGTTAGTCTTAGCAACTATATGTGTTCCTTTCAATTTAAGTTACAGTGCTGTTTTTGCAGGATTATTTCTGCTAAATGTATCCTCATTCGCTCTCGCAGTTCCACCTAGTATGTGGGAGTCTGCAAGCTGGATGCTAGTATCGTCTTTACCACAATTGGTTTGGCAAGCATGTCGAGCTGTTGTTATGATCCCAGCCTCAAGCAAAACCTTCTACCACACTCCTCATGCTGAGGTAATTGTGGCCAATAAAGAAGAAGTTCATGTTTAGTGTCACTGTTATTTTTCTCGCAGGAATGCCATGGAACTTTTTGACTCCAGTTTTTTTGTTTGGAGTTGGTTTAGGGGTATTCATGGCGAATAGATCTGCTAAACGAAATTTAAATAAAGACTAGCAACTAAAAGCTAGTAAAGTACTATTAATGAGACTTCTGTTCGTCTGTAAATCACTTCCGTTCTCCTACAAAGGAGGAATTCAGACCCATGTTTGGGAACTGACAGGGAAGTTGATTGATAGCGGTCATGAAGTTACTATTCTAACTGCAGGTAGTTGGAAAGATGGGCTACGGACTTCAGAAAGTGAGGGACGTGAAATTATCTATCTCCCATATCCTCCAGGTAGAAAGGTTCCTCTCCTCAGAAAGACCTTGGAAGACGTTTGTTTCAATCTTGCGGCGTACAGTTTTTTAAATAAACGGTCTAACGAATATGATCGAATACATATTCAAGGTCGCAGTGGATGTTTTTATGCAGCGCTGCAACAAAGAGGGAAAGGGACACCAATAATTACAACCTTTCATCGCTTGCTCGAAGTTGAGTACGAGTATGATGGTCAACGCACAGGTAAAATTGATGGATTTTTCCATCGATTTTTTATGGGCCTTGCCGAGCGGGCCGCCGCAAGAAAATCTGATCATTCAATCGCAGTTAGCAAAGAGATGAAACAAGAATTGGAACACTACATTGGAGGTGATCTAAGTCCGATCTCGATATTGCCAAATGGAGTTAACCGGGATTTTGGGGACCCGATAGTTGATAAGGATCGGTGGCTACTGGTTTTTGTCGGACGTCTTGAAAAAATAAAAGGAGTTTTTACTGCTATCAAGGCTTTGCCTTTTGTAGATAAAAGAATTGACCTGATTATAATAGGTGATGGCCCTGAGCGCAAAGCCTTGGAGACATTGACTAGGCAATTAGATCTTCGTTTGAGGGTCCAATTTATGGGTAACCAAGATGCAGAGTCTGTTCGGTACTGGGTTCAACGCTCGTTTGCTTTGGTACTGCCAAGCTATCATGAAACTCAGGGTATCGTGCTTTTAGAGGCAGGGGTTTGCGCACGTCCAGTCATTGCAGCTAATGCTCCAGGTATAAATGAAATCGTGGAGCATGGTTACAATGGACTTCTCTTTCAACCTGGTGACGTTCAATCACTTGGCTTGTCTATTGACTATCTTTTCAAAAATCCTGCGCTAGCAACCCGTCTTGGAAAAGCAGGAAGGCTACACGCAATAAACTATTACAATTGGTCTTCTATTGCGGAACGCACGATTGAGGTTTATAGAAAAATTGGTGTTCAACATGCAGGCGAAAGAGAATTGCCTGATAAACATGGTACTGATTTAGAAAATAACTCGTATCCAATACCTAAAATGGCTGCCGCTCGATGAATTTACCTAAAGTATCGGTGGTGACTGTTAACTTTCGGCAGCCAGATGTTACGTGCGACATGCTCGAAACGCTGGCCGTTTGTGGCTACCCAAATTTGGAAGTTATCGTTGTCGATAACGGTAGCTTAAGTGATGAATCTTCTCGTTGGAAATACTACTATTCTGATGTAGTTCACATCAGGTCTGAGGAAAATCTTGGATTTGCAGGAGGAACAAACTTGGGAATAAAGGCAGCTACGGGTGAATTCATCCTGATGCTCAATAACGATACATATGTTTCTTCAGGGTTTCTAGAGCCAATGGTTCAACTCATGAATCAATATGCGCATGTTGGAATTATCAGTCCACGTATTGTGTTTTCTGAACCTAAGGATACGATTCAATATGCTGGTGCTTTTATCGGTCAGCCCATTCTTGGTCGCGGGACCAAGATTGGTCATATGGAATTAGATAAAGGCCAATACAATGACGTTCGCGATACGGAGTTGCCGCATGGGGCATGTATGCTGGTTCGTAAGGAGTTGTTTGAACTTATAGGCTTGCTCCCTGAGTTTTATTTCATGTATTTCGAAGAGCATGATTTTGCAGTTCAGGCTCGTAAGCTTGGATATGGCATTATGTTCTGTGGCGAGAGCTCGATTCGTCATCGCCAAAGTGTGAGTATGGGGGTTGGTAATCCGCGCAAAACCTACTATCTCCACAGAAATAGAATCGTTTTTTATCAACGGATGCTAAGTCGTGGCGCGTTTTTAGCATTCTACGCATACTACCTCTGTGTTGGTGTGCCACTCAATATTTTTCGTTTTTTAAAGGCAGGTCGAATAGACCATGTGCGTGCTATGGGTCGTGCCATTTGGTGGAATTTTCACCGAATGTTAGGCCTTCCAAATCCACAATAAGTATGACAAAATTACTCAACCGCCTCCGTGCTCCGTATGCAGCTCAAGGTTATGCAGGGCTTATGCTTGAAGCGAAGCTCTTTCAACGTTTAACTCAGCTTTCTGTAGCCTGGCTTCAGGCTCGCTGGAGTATGCGAAGCGCATACGCTTTAGGTACAAAAGTATTTGCATATGGTCGTCCAGTAATCAAGCTTGAACGTGAAGCGCATCTTGAACTAGGTGAAGAAGTTCGACTTGAGTCCGGTGTTCATCGCACGCGTCTTAGTGTTCGCCATAAAGCGCGCTTGATAATTGGAAATGATGTGCGTCTTAACGGTTGCATTATCTCTGCAAATTCAGAGGTTATCGTAAAGGATCGAGCTAGAATCGGTCCATGGGCGCACGTGATGGACGGTGATTTTCATTCTGTAGAAGATCGTTCTGCCGCGGGAAAATTACGACCTGTAATTATCGAAGAAGGAGCTTGGCTTACCACCCGATGCATGGTGCTGAAAGGAGTGACAATTGGGCGAGGAGCAGTTGTTGCTGCAGGATCAGTCGTAACCAAGGATGTCGACCCTTATACAGTAGTAGCAGGGGTACCAGCAAAAGTTGTAAAGCGATTGCCTAAGTATGCAACTTATCAGGCTGAATTGGTTTCGCGTGAAGAAACTAGCATCACTTACGATCTTGATACTTTTGTCAAAACAGAGCCCACGAAAGAGAGTAAAGTTTCCGCAAAAGCAGGGTCTTCAGTAGATTGGGAAGAGGGTAGTGCGATCAGGAATCAGGTAGTGGTTCAGCGTTAAAA
>CALDTK010000308.1 GCA_937924035.1 uncultured Saprospiraceae bacterium
CCATAACCGATTTCATACAACGCCTGATAACTCACCGAGTGTGAAGAAAAAGTGGCCGCCTTGTCTGGCCGCTCCTGCATAATCATTTGCCAAAAGGTACTAGACATTGCCATCACCCGAGACAAGGCTGGTGCTTCCCACAAGTTATTGGTGAACAGAGGCACCGGCTGGTACGCACTTTTGTACGGCTGCTCGGCAGTCATAAAGTGCCAAATGAGACAATTGAAATAGTCCGGGTATATCACTGTGTCGACATCAAAAATAGAGGTGAGGATTTTTTTGTGGGTGATCTGTTCTTTTTCGATTACAGCTTTGTGCACCTGATGAAGCGCGTAGTGAACGTTTGAACCCTTCCCAGCGATCTCCCCCGAAGTATCCGCAGGATGGACCGAGGCGACCACGTATCCAAACTTGTCAGCGTACAACGCTTCCATTTCACGCGCGAGTTCTGCCTGCTCTTTCCCAGCTCGCTCTTCAGCAGCAATCACTACGATCAATTTTTTTGGATCGTACCTTGCATCCAGCAAACCCTGAAGTGCCGCCACCAACACTTCGCGTGGCTCTTTATAAAAAGGAAATACAACCAGGTGGTAATAGTCATCGTAGTCAAACCGTTTGATCAGGTGCTCCCAATCCAAGCTCATGTGATGCTTTAAACGTTTCCAGTTGTATCGCACGTGATACGAAAGAAAGATGGTCTTCAGAACCCAGTAGATGGAGAAAGCAATAATGAAATAGGCCGCAAAGAAAGACCAGTAGATTGAGGCAAGCACAATCCCAATCAAAGCCGACCACGAAGCGACTCCGGGTACAATCTCCAAAAAGCGATAGAACCGGGCATCTTTGCCTTTCAGCTCATTTGCTCTACCCACTTTAAAATCTGCCCGACGGGCATACGGCAACAAATCCTCCTGGGGTATCTCACTCATAACTAATACGAGCGAGTATAGCTTTATTTTGCTTGGAAATAAAGCTTTTAATTCAACGTGAGCCCATACTATTGGGACTCTTACTTGAGCCACCTGTCAGGCTCGAACTGACGACCTACGCGTTACAAATGCGTTGCTCTACCAACTGAGCTAAGGTGGCTTATTTAGTTTTCTTCACGCATCAAATATAAGTACCTAGCATTTGTAATATTACAAATGGTTCAACAGTCTCCCAGACTGTCTCACCTCTACCAACTGAGCTAAGGTGGCTTTTATTTGGTGCATGAATAGTACCAAATATTTATTTTTTAGCTAGTGCTTAATCCTGCAAAAACCCTCCAGCCTGATGTTCCCATAGCTTGGCGTAGAGACCGCCGCCTGCAGCCAGTTCGTCGTGCGAACCATCCTCGATGATTTGTCCGTTTTCAAATACAAGAATCCTGTCCATCTTGCGTAGTGTTGATAAGCGGTGAGCGACAGCGATCACAGTCTTGCCTTCCATCAGTTCTTCTAGAGCTGCTTGGATAGCCACTTCACTTTCACTATCGAGGGCGCTGGTCGCTTCGTCCAAAACAAGCAATGGTGCTTCTTTCAACATCGCGCGTGCGATGGCGACACGTTGTTTTTGTCCACCGGATAACTTCACTCCACGTTCACCAACCAGCGTGTTGTATTTTTCTGGTAACTGGTCGATGAACTCGTGTGCTTGGGCTCGTGTCGCAGCCAGGATCATTTCTTCTTCTGTAGCATCCGGCTTGCCGTACAGGATGTTCTCGCGGATGGTGCGGTGGAACAACATCGGCTCCTGCGGCACCAGGGCAATGTTTTGTCGCAGACTGTCCTGTGTCACCTGCGCAATGTTCTGACCATCGATCATAATCTGTCCATACTGAATGTCGTGCTGACGCAGCAACAGAGAAACAAAGGTGGACTTCCCTGCACCAGATGGTCCAACCAGACCCACGCGCTCGCCTGGTTTGATATTGAGTGATAGTCGTTTGAAGATATCTTCCTCCTGGTACGCGAAAGTAACAGCTTGCCAGGTGATGGAGCCGGTTGGGACGGAGAGGTTGGCGGCGGAGGGATGGTCGGTGATTTCGTGGTTGATGAGGATATCTTGGAGGCCTTCTTCCATTTCTCCAAAAGCTTGGGAAAACGCGTCGAACGTTTTTCCAATTGTGGTCAAGTTGTAAGCAACTTGAGTAACTAGTGTCAAAATTAATACCAATTCACCAGTTGTAGCCGTACCATTCTGCCAACTTTCTACTAAGATGTAGAACATCGCACTCGTTGCGGCAAACAAAATTGCTGAGTTTACCAACCTTGTTTTCTCAGAATATTTCCAAGTTCGTTCATGCTCTATCTTTCGTTTTGTAGTCAGCTCTTCTAAATCTAGTATCTCTTGACGCAAGCGAACATATTGTCTAGCAGCTTGAACGTTACTCAGCACGTCAGCAGTCCTGCCAGTTAACTTAGTTCGAGCTGCCGCATGCTTGCGAGACAATCGTCTTTTTTCCGGCGAAAGTTTTGCATTCAACACAACCATTACCGCTACCAACACCAAAAAAATGCCCGCTACTTGCACGTTGACCGTTAGCATAAAAATAAAAGCGACCAAAAATGAAGTGAAGTTGCCTAGAATACTCCAAAAGAAATCAGGGATTATTTGACCAAAACCACCAATCACATTTCCGAACTTGGTGAGAATGGAACCAGAAAATCTGTTAGAGAAATAAAAGTGACTATGGTTCAGTGTGTGTGCAGCCAACACATCAGAGCAACGTTTCATTGTCGGTGTCAGATATCTCATTCCTGTCACTGAAGATAATCGAAACAGTATTTGCACAATGAAAATAGCTAGCGGATACAGCAGGGCATAAAATACGACGGTATCTGATTGGCCTGCCTCAGCCGCATCCACAATTAACTTAAACAAGTAACTAAGGCTCTGGTTAATTACTGACGCTCCAACAACAATGAGTACCGTCAGGATAAAGTACAATTTGTAAGGCTGACTGACATACTGCAAAAAAGCCCAGGGCGTATTAGGAATATCTCCAGTATATGTGTTTTCTTGCTTTTCCATAGAGTGTGTCTACTAGTTTGTAGACGGGTGGGAGACTAAAACCTTTCTTCTAATTTTTGTTTGTTGAGTTTGCGTTTTTGGGCTGCGGTTAGGGCTGTCTCGGTTTTGTGTTCGTACATCTTGGATAAGTGACTGTCGTTATGCACAACTGTCAGCGGTGTCTGGGTAGCATGACGCAGGAGTGCGGTCATAACTGCGTTGTCTGCAGTGCCAGTTTTTGAGCTTGCGTGTGTGAGCCTGCTGCGCGAGAAACTCTGCAACTTGCCAAGTATCGACCCACCGTAATCTAAGGCCCTGTCAGCGTGATTTCGCACGCCATTGAGGTACAGTCTT
>CALDTK010000309.1 GCA_937924035.1 uncultured Saprospiraceae bacterium
TTGGCCCGATTCGTTATAGATTCTCAAGGTGGCTACTCTCGAGGCGTATGGACCAGAAAGGGTGACCGTACCAAAATTGCGTTCAGCTACATAGGTCCCATCTACACGATGGCGGTTCCCTTCAGAAGCACCACCGGTCGCTGCTCCTGAGGTTAAAGGACTCACCGTAAAGTCATACATCGTAATACCCTCTCTATCCATTTTACTTAGTTCCGTATGGTGACGATCGCCAGTGAGAAATACAACATTTTTTATGCCTTCAGCTGCAATTCGATCCAACAATACTTTCCGTTCTGCGGCATGATGGTGAACATAGTTTTCCCAGACTTCTGCGCTGCTAAGCACCTGACCGCCTATGGCAATGAACTTATATGTCGCAGTACTGGTGCTCAGTGCATCAATCAACCACTCAACTTGGCCTTCACCTAAAAGAGGTTTAGGGCTACATGTTTTACACGCTGCGGGAGCTCTGAAGGTACGATTATCAAGCATGAAAAACTCCGCGTCATTGTAGCGAAAAGCTGTTCCAATGCCAGGCTCTAAAGAAGGATGATGTGCAGGGGGATTGGCCCAAAAATGCTCAAATGCATCTCGTGTCCAATTCTTATGGACGTAGCTGCGATCTGAGTCATTGGGTCCGTAGTCATGATCATCCCAAATAGCGTAATGGTGCATGTTGCGCAACATGGGCTGCATTTCACGTACCTGTCGGCTATGTGAATAGCGGTGAAGAATTCCGCTCTTAGACTGGAAATCGCCTGGACGTAGATAGTTGTTATCTCCTAGCCAGAGCATGAAGCTGGGACGTAGGCTGTCGATTTTGTTAAAAATCGAATAATTCCCGCCATACCCTTTTCCTGGACGGTCGTAAGCAACTTCATTGATATAAACGCAGCTGCCGAGCGCAAAGGTGAATTCTGGTGGATCTTTTCTAAACGCCCACAATTCTTGGGTAGTGAACCTCAAAGGATCCTTGGTGCGCATTGCTTGACCGTTGACGATGACTTGATACTCGTATTCAGTCCCTTCTTCTAGAGAGTCTGCTAAAAGAGTTGCCGTATATGCCTCCTCAACGGAAGTTTTGGCGGAAGCAGATTGCTGAATAGCGCGAACATCAGACAAGGGCCAATAACGCAATTCAACTTCAGCAACATCATCAGTCTGTACCCAAATGGCGACCTCTCGCATGGTATTATACCCCAGCATGGGACCAGAACGCAATTGATTCTGAGCAAGGGAAATTCCTAGTGAAAGAAAAATCACTCCAAGGAAGATTGGAATTCTCACTGATAGTTGAGGGCTGATCAACATTACGATAACATTTCCTGCGAAGTAACACAGCAAAGATCGATCTGCACTACCTAACAGTAGTTATCCAAAGACGCCGTTGAATTTCTTCTTGTAGTCAGCCATAGAACGGCGAATAACTTCTTGAGCTTCCTCCTTACCGTAGGTAGCGACAATTTCAACCCGGGCTTCTTCATCGGGCATTTGCTTGTAATTGAGAAAATAGTGCTTCAAGCGATCTACCATCGCGATTGGCAATTCACTTACATCGTTCCAAGTGGTATAGAATTCATCGCTAGCTAGGACGGCAATAATCTTATCATCAGCCTCTCCTCCATCGAGCATTCTAAAGCCGCCAATCGGAATAGCAGGAACGATGATATTCCCCCTATGAATGTTTCTGTCAGATAACACACAGATATCTAACGGATCTTTATCGCCTTGCTCAACGTGAGCTTCAGGGCTCATTTCCTTGAAATACTCAGCGGTCAACGATGAGCAATACGTCTGCGGAATGAACCCATAAAGGGCAGGCAAAAGGCTGGAAAACCGGTGTGGACGATCAACCTTTAAATATCCTGAAATCTTGTCAATTTCATACTTAACGGTATCGTAGGGCGTCATTTCAATAAACGCCATGATACTTTCTGGTGCATCAGCACCTGGACTGATACCATGCCAAGGGTGTGGTTTGCCGATCATAAGAATGGGTAATTCGGGTACGTGTTTCACAGCTGGGAAGCTGTACGAATAATCTGCAAAGGTGTCCTTTTTACACTAAGGGTGCTCGATAAATCTCAAATTGATATGCGAAGAAGTATTGATACGAAGAAAAATCTGCTCTAATTCCTTCTGAGTTAATCAGTTAGAACATGGTGTTTAAGAACCCATCGTAAACAAAGTGCTTTCCAAAAGTAGGATTACCATCTTCTCCCATGCGGACAATTACCACTTTCTTACTCGGGATCACGAGGCAAACATTGTGGTTGAAACCTGACATGTATGCCGCATCTGCAGGGCTTTTACGCATGCGGAACTCTCCACCTCCCTCTGGGGAGGCTGTCCACCAATTATACCCATACACACCAGAGCCTTTCATGTCACTACGGTCTGTATTAGCGACTTCCAAAGTAGGCTCTACTTGCGCAGTCATTGCCTCTTTTGCAAAAGCAGGATTTAGCAAAGTATCGCCATTCCAGACTCCATGGTTTGCAAAAAGCCAACCGATGCGGGCAAGCTGTCTTGGCGTAACCTGAATCCCTGTCGCTCCATTACGAAGTGGTGCTCTTACACCATTTGAAAGTGTGATGGTGTCTTCAGCCCACCATTTCCAATCTTCAACTCCGATAGGTTTCATGAGACGTTCATCTAGGACTTCATACAAATCGCGCCCAGCCGCTTGAAGCAGTACGCGCCCGAACATCATTTGAGCTTCGTCCCAATAGGCAAAGGCTTCGCCTGGAGCAAAGAATGGCAAGGTCGGATCGTAAGGTGTCAAACTCCAATCCTCTCCTCCTTCGTCCCAGCGACTAGAGCCCTTGGCAGCGTATCCACTTGTCATCGTAGCAAAATGACGGAGCGTAACTTCTGGATATAATTCTTGGAGCAAAGGCTCGTACTTCGCCGCTTTGTCATCTAAACTAACGATTCCGTCATCAATGAGAATTCCAAGTACTGCGCTCGTCAAACTCTTTGATGCAGAGTAAATATTGTGCTGGAGATCTAATGAATCACCCGAAAAAACCACATAGCCATTTTTGATAACCATGGTTTGATCCAGACCGTCATCTCCGCAGTAGCTGGAGAGATATCCGAGCGCTTTGGTGAGCGAATCTCTAGACAACCCAACCTCCTCAGGACCGCACATCTTCCAAGATTCGCCAGGAAAAATAATTTCTTTTCCTTTAGCAATACTACCGTCGCCTGTGCAGGCTGCGAGCAAGAAAAAACTGCAGTAAAAGGCTGTAAAAAATAGTCTCATTAGAAGTTAATTTAAAGTACGGTGGCGATCCAATCGTGCTCATTAGATGGTGCCTGGAGGGTTACTTTTTCGCCTCCCGTCACATTGATTGTCGCATCCTCTTGCTCACCATTCATGGGATTGGTCCAGCTAACACCGAATACTGGTTTATCGGTCGAGGACAAATCGAGAATAGTGCTTCCACCGTTCGGCAAATAAACAAGGTAGATTGAATTTGGCTTAGAGAAACACCAAGCATTATCGCCAACCAAGTCATCCGCCGGTCGTATATCATCAAGATGAAGTTCAAATTCCTGAAAAAAGTCAATGCAGTGCTTGGTCTGCCTCCAGAGGTTTTGCCGTGAGCGAAAATTCTCTGCATTTAAATCGTGCTGATCTCCGCGCCAGCCGAAGTACCACTCTACCCCGTAAGCCCCTGCCATAAGGCTGCCCCACAACACTTCTTTTCGCAGTGTGTCGTGTGCTGGATCTACCGCATCTGATTGTGAACCTGTGTGCCAAGGTCCGATTTCGTCCATGGCCATTATCCAAGAATGACCTGCGCTATCAGATGCAACTCTCCAACGTACCAGGTCATCGTGCACCGTCTCTTTATTCGAAGTTTGATGAGAAACACCCACTAGGTTCTTGTTGCCTAAAAAGGCTTTCAGGATTGGAGCTTTTAAATCGGACTCGGGCAAGGTGTGAATCACAACTGGATGTCTATACGGATCATATGCTGCAAACCAAGCTGCCATGTCCGCGCGCTGCTCATCCGTCTGAAAAGGATCATCGTTCCAAGGTGTCTTACCATTTTCTTCGCCGAGATTCCAGACGATTGCGCTGTGATACCCAAATCGGGCAATAAGCTCGCGATAGTAGAGGCTACGTTGCTGCCCCATATCTCCCCCATCGAGCATCGTTTCGTTCTCAGTCTCTTGAGTCACGAATTGTAAAGCAATACCAAGCTCTTCAGCATGTTGAAAGACGATATCCCATTGGGCTAGCTTGCTCACGTCATAGCGATCTAGTGTGTCATGGCTCACGAATGGCCATACATCACGTGCATCGCCCCCTATGTTGTTGGTGACAAAATAGACTCCGTTTATGCCTTCACTCGCTAGGTAGTTGAGCGCCCCTATCAAGCCTTTCCCTTTTCCATTTTGCCAAGTTGGGTCGCCAAGCTTCCAGTCCTTTATATGGGTTTGATAGGTCTTGATAAACTGCTTGGCAGTGTCATAGGCATAGGTGCCATCAATATCCGCGAAAGCGAGCAGGTTTTCAGGGCTGTTGGTGCCGCTCTTGAGGTAAATTTTTCCGCTTTCGCTAAAACGAGGATACGGGGAGTTGTTGTAGCGTAGCCATCCATCTACCTTTTCAGATGCCGCAACTGAAAAGGTGATGACTTCTTGATGTCCGTTGAGCGCCTCTCCGCGTTCTGTGTTTTGCCGAAAGGCTAAACCTTCTCCCCGCTCAAAAGAAACTTCTCCTTTATAGGTACCAGCGGCAAATCCACGTGCATGCACGCACCATTGGTCACCACTTCGAGCACTTGTCTCAGCAGCATTGCCATCGGCTGCAAAAAACCCTGGGATTGTAAACTTACCCTCTGGACCATCGAGGGACAGCATCAAGCGGACGTCCTTGAAAGGATTCACTTCCGAAGACTCGCTCAAGTGTGGGCCGGTGAAGCAGTATGTATGATGCCCGAAGGCACCTTGGGTATGGGTATATACCTCGGTTTTGTGTTTCGCGCAGGCACTACATAAAATGACTGCTAAAAACGCACTTAGTAATCCAACGAACTTAATCATGGGAGAAAGGTAGCGAACGAGGTTTTACCGACTTCTTAGTTCGCCTCCTCCAGCTTTCGCGTGTTCTCCGCCATCTGTAGTGCATCGAGAATATCGTCGAGGTCACCACCCATGATTCCTGTCAGGTTATGACTGGTGTAGCCGATGCGGTGATCCGTCACACGGTTCTGAGGATAGTTATACGTACGGATCTTATCCGAGCGATCACCCGAACCGACAAGCGACTTACGTGCATTAGCTATCTGTGACTCATGCGCATTTAGCTGCGCTTCATGTATTCTTTGGTAAAGGCGCTGGAGGGCAGTTTCACGGTTTTGGTGCTGTGAGCGGCCGTCGGTACTTTCTGCAACGATTCCCGTTGGAATGTGTGTAAAGCGGACTCCCGATTCCGTCTTGTTGACGTGCTGACCACCCGCTCCTGAACTACGGAAGGTGTCTGTACGTAAATCAGCCTTGTTGATGTTAACGTCTTCCATCTCACGTTTCGGCAGAACTACAACCGTAGCAGCTGAGGTGTGGACGCGGCCTTGGCTTTCCGTTTTCGGAACACGCTGAACGCGGTGTGCACCCGACTCGAATTTCATGCGGGCGTAGACATCTTCTCCTTTCACTTCGATGACCACCTTATTGTAGCCACCTGCCGAACCTTCATTGACTTCGAGGATCTCGGTTTTCCATTTACGTGTCGAGAAGTAGCGAGTATACATGTCGAGGAGGTCCCCTGCAAAAATGGAAGCCTCATCTCCACCGGCACCTGAGCGAATCTCAAAGAGTACGTCTCGTTCATCTTCAGGATCACGTGGAATGAGTAGCATGCGAAGTTGTTCTTCGAATGCTTCAATCTTTGGTTCGAGTTCGGCGAGTTCCATTTCGGCCATCTCACGCATCTCAGTGTCTGGGTCTTTACGCATGTCGCGCGCCATTTCGGCATTACCGAGAGCTTGCTTATAGGCGAGAAATACATCAACGACCCGCTTCAATTCCTTATATTGCTTGGAAATGGTAGCGTAGCGCTTTTGGTCCGACATCACAGAAGGATCGGAAAGTTGTTCCTCGGTTTCCCGATAGCGGTTGTAGAGATCTTCGAGTTTATCAATCATGAGCGGCGCAAAGTTACAAGGTTTGACTGGCGAATTTCACATAGATCGGAATTGCCTAGTACTATTGTGTCATGGCGGAGCTTCTCCTACTTCTTGAAACCTCAGGCGAGCGGTGTTCAGTGGCAGTTGCTGAGGTAGTTGGATCAGAGGGTAAGGTTTTAGCGGAAGCTGAACATACGGTGCCCATGCAACACACAGCGATGCTTTTGCCTCTTATAAAGGAAGCTTTCGCCAAAACTCCACACAAGCTGCAAGAAACCTCTGCAGTTGTGGTCAGTACAGGTCCTGGCTCATACACAGCCTTACGCGCAGGTTACAGTTCTGCGAAGGGTTTATGTATGGCTTTGGACATTCCAATGATCACTGTTTCTACATTAAAAGCACTCGCGAGTAAAGGCATTGAAAACCGCGAAAACAAAGAGGTCGAAATAATTTCGATGCTTCCTGCACGGCGGAATGACGTCTATTTTGCACGGTATGATGAGCAATTCAACACTGTAATTGCACCTGTGTGTGTAGAAGTGAACGCAGAATGGTGGGAGCAGCAGTTTAAAGGGAAGCTAACGCTTTTAGTTGCACCTAAGGTGGATGAGTTATTGAAGAAACATGAGCAGCAGGTGGATGCAGAAATGGTCGAACTCCATGCAATTAACCTCTTGGAAATCAGCATCCTTAAATTCCGAAAGGCCGACTTTGCAGACAAAACAAATGTAGAACCCAATTATGTTAAACCGCCCTTTATAACAGTGGCAAAACCGCGATTCTAGTCTTAATGATATGTGGAGAATGGCATCCCTGAAAACAGTTAAGCATGGTCGTATTAACGTATGTTTGCAATCGTAAATAGGTTAAGGAGCACTAGACTAACCTATTACGAATCCAAATTTCCTCGCATGTATTTCATTGGCATTATTTTGGTCTATTGAGTAATACATAATTGAGAAAACACACATAATGGGAAAACCAAAAAGCGATTCTGCCGTGCTAAGCGGTGGAATAAGCGGATCAGACCTCGACTACGGAGATCTCCGCAAAGCAGTCCTCGTGCTGAGAGCTGTAAATCATGACCTTCGACAGCAAATGATTAGTCTCTTAATTGAGAATGGTAAAATGACTGTCACCGATATTTATATCAAACTTCGTCTCGAACAGAGCGTAGCTTCACAACACCTCGCTATTCTTCGACGCTCAAGTGTTGTTGGTACCGAACGCGACGGTAAGTACATCTACTATTCACTCAATCCTGAGCGTTTAGAGCAGATTAGCCGATTAGTTGACGAATTAGCTGACTAAACGTTAGCAACATCGTTTTCCCCCTGTTTCTCCCCAATTATAAAGGGCCGTACACTTCAACAGTGTACGGCCTTTTTATTTTTATCAGCACCAACTACAGCCGGCGTAGCCGACTCTGCTTGGTGGTTAAAGGATCCGTGACCTCGCTCGTTGGATTGATCCGTAAGCGCCTCACCTAGAACCAATTCTAAGTAGTTCAACACACGAGTCGAATTGCTGAACCTCGAACCAAATACTCGAAGTGAGAAGTACAAGCCAATTTGGTGAACTTAGAACCACCTCAACGAGATGCAAAACACAAGTTGAGGTACTCAACCTGTAAGAAAAACGCTCCCCAGTACTAGTGATTTACAGCGGATTCTAAATTTTGCTTGGCGATCTTATTACAAAGTTGCATATTTGACTCACACTATGGCTTAATTAAGAACCTTCTTAATAAAGCAACAGATAGATCTACACACTAGGATCTTGTTTTGAAACACTACGAACACTAATCATGTCTACCTCCACTTTCCCGATTGCGGAAGACAAGTTGACCCTTGCTTCTGACATTTTACGGGCGATTGCGCATCCACTGCGCATGCAAATTCTGGACTGTATTTCTCGCAAAGGGATCTCGACCGTCCAAGAAATCCACACAGAGCTCAACATTGAGCAAAGCCTAACATCGCAGCACCTTCGCATCTTGCGTAGAGTTGATCTTGTTGCCGCTCAGCGCGACGGCAAATACGTCAACTACAGCGTGATGACTGATAAGATTGGAATGGTTTCTAAAGCTGTATCTCGTTTTTTAGAAACGAGCGATTTAGAAGTTGCCTAAGACGTGAGCGTTTCTCATCATCTTTTTCGGCTACCCGCTATGCCTCGTGGGTTCCACCTCGTCACGTCCCAGATTCTCAGTGCTCTACCGCCTTTAAGAGGCGATGGAATACTAAACGTTTTTATTCAGCACACCTCTGCGGGTTTAACGATCAATGAGAACGCTGATCCAGATGTGAGAGAAGATTATGAGTTGCTATTCAACCGACTAGTGGCGGAGAACCAACCGGGATTATTGCATACTATCGAAGGGCCTGATGACATGCCTGCACATGTGAAGAGTACGCTAACAGGACACTGTCTCAGTATTCCTTTTAGCAGTGGAAAATTGATGCTTGGCACCTGGCAGGGAGTCTATTTATGTGAGTTTAGGAATCATGCTAGTGGCCGAAAGATTGTCGCAAGCATCATCAATTAATAATAAAAAAAGGCAGCCCTACCTGATGGTTAGGACTGCCTACTTCACACAAATCGAATGAAATTTCTCCCACTAAACCCCTGTTAGGTTTAGCAGGAGAAACTCATGAATGGTTACTTAACTACGATTGGTTGATAGTAGCTTTTGTCTCCGTCGGCAATAAGCAAGTAGTACATACCTGAAGCTCTTGTCGAAAGATCAATTCGTGTATTAGCTCCTGATACACGAATTCGGTCAATCTGGGAACCGCGAGCATCATAAAGATCAACGGTCACCTCTCGTATCATGTCACTTGGGAGACGAAGATCGGTATAGGTATCAGCAGGAATCGGAGCAACTACGATACCAGCACTACTCGCTGGCTCTGCTCCTGTAGAAGAGAATACTTGTGGAAGTAATACACCATCAATTACGTGAACCACGCCATTGGTTGCGAAGATGTCAGTGATAACCACATTTACATTAGAGTTGAGCACTACACTACCACTAGATGCATCAACTGAGATATCCTCTCCCTGAAGTGTAGTTGCAGCGGTGATGTTGTTGTCTATGATATCCTGGGCAGATACTTGCGCTCCAAGAACGTGGTAGAGCAAAACATTCGTCAATGAATCAGCTGGATCAGCTAAAAGTGCATTCAATACTGCTGGATCTACTGCATTGAACGCATCGTCTGTTGGAGCAAAGACTGTAAGATCAGCTGTCGGGTCAGATAATGCACCGTCGAGGCCAGCAAGAATAACTGCAGTTTCTAACGTTGTATGTACTGGACTACGTAGTGCAACATCAGCTACGGTTGGTGGAATAAGAACGTTGTCAATGAGGTGAACGTATCCGTTCAGTGTCAACTGGTTGGCTAGGTCAACACTAGCGTTCGCATCCAATACAATTTCAGTCCCATTTTCTATTTGAGCAGTGAAACCGCTTAGCGTCTGCGAGAATGAGAGATTAGCAGGGATACGTGGACTACTGATAGAATCACCGAGCGCATGATATAGAATCACTTCTGAAAGCGCTGCTGAGTCAGCGAGAAGTGCAGATAATGTAGCTGTGTCAACTGCATTAAAGGCATCATTATCTGGTGCAAATACAGTGAGCTGAGCGTTTGGATCACTAAGTGCTCCTCCAAGACCAGCAATTCCTACACCCGTGGTAAGTGTACTGTGGATCGGGCTTGTTGTTACCCAATCAGCTATCGTAGGAATAGTGAGAACATCACCGATAACATGTACCGTACCATTTAAGGTGTTGATGTCAGCTACAAGGACCTGGGAATTATTTACAAAGGCGTTTGTTCCATCATTGGATACTTGAAGACTGTAACCATTATTTGCTGTAGCACCCCAAGCTAGCGCTGGAATCTGAGCAGATCCGATGTTGAACCCGAATACATGATAGAGTAAGACTGTCTGAAGCGCTGCTTGATCAGCTAATAGCCCTGCTACGGTTCCCATCGGGAGTGCTGCAAAAGCATCGTCTGTTGGTGCAAATAGGGTAAAAGGTCCTGTTGCTGCTGAACCGAATGCTCCTGCAAAACCTGAAGAGTCAATGGCAACTTCTAAAGTATTATGGATGGAAGATAGGCCTACGGCATCACCGATTGTTAGAGGAAGAAGCACTGCATCAATAGAATGAACCACACCATTTGATGCTGTTATATCTGCCATCTCTACAGTTGCTTGGTTGACCTGTACACCGTTATCGTTAATGATTTGGATGCTTAAATCTCCGAATGAACTATTCGCGTAGCTCTGACCTGCTGGAAGAGCACTCGATGGGACGTTTGCTCCAAGTACATGATAGAGCAAGATGTTAGTTAATGCTGCAGTGTCTGCAAGTAATGCAGGTACAGTTCCGGCGGGGAGATCATTAAATGCTGCATCTGTAGGAGCGAATACAGTAAATGGCCCAGCCGTTGCAAGTGCCGTTTCTAAGCCAGCAGTAAGAACGGCTTGCTCAAGAATTGTATGGTCAGGGCTATTGACAATGATGTCAACTACGGTCTGTGCGCGAAGCACTGCTACTGTCGAGAAGACGAGTAAGAAGGAGGTAAGTACTTTTTTCATGATTTGGAGTTGATTTGTTGGTGTAACACAGCCAACTCCTGAAGGTTAAGTACTAATAAGTGTCAAAAATGGGACGCAAGATTTCATTCAAATTTCTTGAAATGGATAGGCAACCCTATTCTATAGTTATTGCGTATTAGACTTTTAAGGCTACTAATTTAAGAGTAGATATCCTTTGCTCACTGACCTAATATCTAAATCTTCTACCACATTTGCGTCTATGGTTAGGCGTCCTTGCTTTCGTTTGAAAAACTTTTTCAATTGCTTTTCGGTGGGACGTTCATTGCCACGTAGGACGAGTTGTTCGCGATTACCACCACGTTCAATTGTGAGTATCACTTCTGTGATCACCATTTCGGCACCCTTCGGATTTGTAACACGCAGATCTGTGGTTGTGAGTGTCTCAATCAGCTCTTTTTGATATATCTGGTCGTCTGGGAGGTCTCCAACATGTAGGACGTAGTCAAACATTCCTGCTCTCAAGCCAAACGTAATAGGAAGTGTAAATTGTGTTGCTACTTGCTTACCCTTAAAAATCGCTGGCTGCCAAGGAGGCATTTCGTTAATGATGCGTTGTGCTTCTTGGCCGCATCCCCCACCAATGTCTCGAAGGACACGGACTCGTTCAATTTTACCAGAGTCAGAAACCATAAAAGAGAGTACTACGACACCTTCGATTTTCTGTTCGCGAGCTTCATCTGGATATTGCAAATTGAAGCCTATATAGCTCATCAATTTTGATGCGGAACAATTGGCTTTTTCTTCGCTCCCCTCCGGCTCGTTGGAGCATCCAGGGTAATATGCTGGAATTGTCGGACGAAGAATAATCTCAGGCATAGTTGTTCCACCTCCTGACTGAGCGCGTAAAGCACTGGCTATCAATAAGGTAGAAAGAATTAAAAATCCTATCCCGCGGAGATGCTGCATATGTAAATGTATATATGGCAAAAAAAATGCCTAAAACATGACCAATGAAGCATTTACACCAACAATTACTGCTGATTGCTTAGTCAGGCTCATAAATCAATCTCGAAGAATTTCAGATAAAATCGTGTGGCTCGTAATTCCTTTAAAACGTCCCATTTGGCCATGCAAATAAGCAAGTAGAGTGCTTAAGGCTGCAGATCTAATTTCTCGATTCGCTTTAATTTCAGCGACAGTCGCAAATGAAGCTCCTAAAAGGGCTACCAAAAATGCACTCACTTCGTCACCGCTGTACTCATCATGTTCAGGAACCTCGGGAAGAAAATAACCTTGTGTTTGGTCGAAGTAATAAGGTGCTCCAAAAGAGGGCGGCTCTGGTTGAAACCCTAAAAAGTCTGTCATCCAGAGCAAAAAATAGCAAGGCAGGTTGGCTACAGAATTTTCAGTAATGTCTAAGTGTAAGGCAAAGTCGTGTATAAAGGGGAACAAGTCAGGCTGCGCTTCGCTTTCACGTAAGACTTTGAGTAAAACCTCAGCAGTGAAGAGACATACGGAGCTTCTTTGAATTTCAAAAGGAATTCGCTGAAAGGTGTAAGCAGATTTAATTTCCTTGGTACGAAATAGGGTTTTGTCTGGCCTGTAGTAAGCAACTAGATCGAGCATGCTCAATGGTTGTAACAGAGACGGATGAACTTTGGGTTTGCGCGAACGGACTCCACTTATGATGTATGACTGGAGCCCTTTCTCTTCTGTAAAAACCTGCGCAATCACGCTCGTTTCACCGTATTTGGTGGTGTGCAAACAGATGCCTTTGGTTTTTATAATCATGGAAAAAGGTCAATTACTTACTGACTGACGATAGTCAGGGAGCTTACCATCGGACGGAGAGTAAAACCGTAAAGTTACCAGATCAAATCTCCGAATTCACCTTCGGGATCAAGTGGTTCTACTTGCGCCCTACTTTTAGTAGAAGAGCGCTCTTGTTGTCGTGACACCACGAGGCGAGCCAATGCTTGCGAAGGTGGCTCATTGGGTAAGTTTAAAGCAATCTTAATATCCTGTTCTCGAATGTCTAGCCGATAGAGCTTTCCAAGCAACCAATCTCGCTTGTGATCGAGAAGGAAGGCAATTTGCTGACGCAGAATATCTACAATCTCCTCTTCAGAAAAGGTACGATCGGTAGGAGGAATCTGAATTTCATCTACATCTGCCTCCTCAAAAAGGCGGAGTCGCACATCAAGGTCTGCCATTCGAAAATATGGATATAGAAGGTTCATGACGTTGACTGACTTGGCCAGTCTGTAAGATTTCGTCGATGTAGGTCCTAGACGAACTCAGTCTTGGAACCTTGGCCTGACCGCCTAATTTGCCTCGTTGCTTCATCCAGCGGTGAAAAGTACCTGGAACAACAGCATTCACCATAACCTCTGTAAGGACAAGGTCTGACCTACGCTTCGCAGCATAATCACCGTTGACAGTTTGAAGGTGCTGGTCGAGGGTTTTGGCGAAAGCTGAAAGATTGCGGGGAGCACGTCCAAATTCCACACACCACTCATGTGCCCCGCGCTCGCCTGGAGTTGTAATAAAGACTGGAGCTACAGTGTATTCGGTAACTGTACAATCGAGAGCTGAACAGGTCATAGCCAATGCTTGATCTGTATTATGAACCATAATCTCCTCACCAAACGTGTTGATGAACTGCTTTGTGCGACCAGTAATGTGAAAGCGGAAAGGTCGAATACTGGTGAATTTGATCGTGTCTCCAAGGTTGTAACGCCACAGGCCTGCGTTGGTAGTGACCACTACCCCATAGGTCACGCCAACTTCTACTTCTGCCAAGGGAATGGCTTGCGGATGGTCCACATTCCATTGATCTTGAGGGAGAAACTCATAAAAAACTCCGTTGTCGATGAGCAGGAGCATATCGTCTCTTGTCAAGTCATCACGCAGCCCGAAGTAGCCTTCAGAAGCGTTGTATATCTCTTGATAGTTGATTGAATCTGGACCGATGAGCTTTTCAAATTGCTCGCGGTAGGGAGCAAAACTGATCCCTCCGTGCGTAAACAGCTCGAAATTTGGCCAAACTTCGCGCATGTTGGCTGCACCTGTTAGTTCAAGAATCCGGCGCATGAGTAGCATCGTCCAATTAGGAACACCTCCTACCATCCCAACGTCCTCTACCATGCTCTCGCGAGCGACAGCTTCTAGCTTCTTCTCATAGTCACGCATTAGCATCGTGTCAAAGCTCGGCGTATAAAATGGACGCCCAACGGAAGGGAAGTTAGCGAGCATAATGCCTGAGATATCGCCAATTTTTGCCCCACTGGGTCTGCGTTCTTGAATCGAACCGCCCATGATTAAGTTCTTACGAGAGAACATCCCGGCGGTTGGATATTGGTGGTAATACAAGCTCATTGCGTCCCAACCACCACGGATATGGTTTTTACGCAAGTTTTCACCCGTCACAGGTATGTACTTAGAGCGGTCTGAAGAGGTACCCGAACTTTTAGAAAACCAATGAACAAGGCCTGGCCAAAGCACGTTTCGCTCTCCAGAAAGCATACGATTAATGTAATCGACATGGCCGTCGTAATCGCGGATGGGCACTTGCTCCCGAAACTGCTCGTAGGTGCGGACGTCTTTTAGTTTATGGCTTTCGCCAAAACTGGTATGCCTCGCATGAATAAGCAGATAATCCATCCACCGATCTTGAAATTCATCAGGGCTTCGACGTGTACGATCTATACGTGGCACTCTCCAACGGAGGTACTGCCCAAACGTATCGTTGAATAGACGGAGAGGAAGACTGGCCATGAGGGGTGGTTTAGTTCAATCCCTTTTTTCTGGCGCGTGTTGATCACGCATTTTTTTGATTAGCGGTTAGATCTCAAATAGAAACGCCAATGCTTTGGTTAGCAGTGCAAAGCAACTCCATCTGAATCGAAGTTTTCGAAGATTAACATATGTGAGCTTCTATTCGAGTCGAAAAACTATCAGGAAAGTACATCAAAAAAATAAAGTTACCGAACTCAAATTCAGCAGTTTAAGTGGATAGTAAAAGCATAAATGCGCTTTTCCACACCTCTACTTTCAAGAAAAACTGAAACGTTTGGGGGGAGTCGGTGTTACTCATCAGGTAACTAAGAACATCCATGGAAACGACAGCTTACTCAGATTTGAAAGGTAAAAGCGCGCTTATTACTGGCGCAGGTTCAGGCATTGGCAGAGCCATCGCTCAAGCGCTCGTGCAAGCAGGGACAAATGTGGTGATCAACGATATTGACAAAAATCTCTCTTCACTGACAGCCATTGAGATTGACGCATGTGGTGAAGGCCGTTGCCTTCAAGTTGCAGGCGATGCTGGTAGCATCGAGGTCATCGACGCAATGGTCGACTTAGCGATGTCTGAGTTCGGTCGAGTTGATTATGCTATTCCAAACGCAGGAATAACTGTTTTTGGGGCTTTCGATGAAGTTAGCCCTGAAGCATTTGATCGCATCAATCATGTTAACCTTCGAGGATCGTACTTCCTTACGCAACGTGCAACCCGTGCGATGCGCAAGGGTGGACATGGCGGT
>CALDTK010000310.1 GCA_937924035.1 uncultured Saprospiraceae bacterium
TTTTGGCGCAAGCTAAAAGGTTCTTATAGCCTCACATGAGGCCTCATTTACTCACCAAAATTTAGAATGGACATGTCTTTCCAAGAACCTCTCCCAATATCCCACCGCATAATAAGGCAGATTGATAAGGGTAAACGAATAGTCTCTCGCCGTTCTCGCTTGCTCTACAGAGAGTTGATTGCGCAACGCACGAAAGGCTACTTTGGACTCTGAACGTTCTAAGAATTCATGAAGTGACCGCAACCGACCTTGGGCGCCAGCTTTAACCTCAAGTCCATATGTTTTAGATCCAACATGTAGCAAAGCATCAACCTCAGCACTCGCACCAGCTTTTTCACGGACCCAGAAATGGATGTTGACTTCGCTTCCATTCTGTCGGGCAATCAATTCTTGCGTCACGATATGTGATGCAAGTCTTCCTTTATAGCCAGCAAATAAATCATCAATTTCTAACATCTCATGCTGTACACCTCGCACCCAATTCAAAAGTCCAGTATCCAGAAATTGAATGCGCGGCGCGCGCTTTAGAGCAGGACTAAAAGGCACCTGAATTGCGGTCGTCGGAAAAATCAAGCGCATGATTCCAGCCTTGCCTAATAAATTGAAACCCTCCGAGATTTCTTCTGATCTAAATCTTCCATCCCCAAACTGCGTGTACTTTATGCGATCATCCGCATAGGGCGCAACATGCATTAAGTGCCGCAAAACAGCAAGTTGCCTCGCGTTGAGTGCATACTTCTCGACATCCGTTTTGTACGCGGCCCAAATACCATCGAATACTGGTGTGACATCCCCAAGTTGAGCACCATTTGCTAAAGGCCCGACAATTCCTGGCATTCCCCCAATCAAAGCATACGCATGAAATGCTTCGAGCAGTAACTCATGTTGGACAGGACTATACTCACCACCTTCCAATACATCTCTCAAGGAATCTTTTTTGTTCCATGTCAAGTATTCAGCAAACGATAAGGGATGCAGTGAATAGAACTCTATTCTACCTACAGGAAAGCTCCGAACCTCACCTAATGCAAATTCTAAAAGTGAGCCCGCAGCAATTACCCTCAGGTTAGGATACTTCTCAAAAAAGAACCTCAACATGAGTATCGCATCTGGAACTTCTTGAATTTCATCAATGAAGAGCAGTGTATTGTCTAGCGTCCCTGGATAGTTAGGAAGCAGGCTTATACGCTCGATGATAGAATCGACAGACTGAACAGTTTCGAACATTCGTCGATCTGAGTTGAGCTCCAAATTGTACTCTACAAAGAACTCATAAGACGCTGCGTGTAAGCGTACCAGCGAAGATTTGCCTACCTGCCGTGCTCCACGCAGAATCAATGGCCGCCTGGTAGACCTGTCTTTCCACTGTAAGAGGTGGCCTTCGGCATCACGTTTGTAGAGGCTTATCGCGTTCATTTCGCTAAATAACCCCTTATTTACTCAGCGAACAAGGGTAAATAACCCCCTATTTACTCAAAGATATTGGATAAACAGCTCCCTGTTTACTCATAAAAAATCATAAGACGCTATTTTACAGCGAGTTACACTTTTCCTCGACGAACCGCCAATTCAGAAGATAAAACTCAGTAACTGTATAATATTCAGACTTACTCTGACCTTAAATAATGCGGACGAACTGACAGCTCTGGCTAGTACCTGAGATGGTTATTCTCATTCCTACCGCGCCCCTAACGAGCCCGGCATCGCCTCACCACTCTTTACCTTCTTAAACTGCTGCAAGCCACACTCTAGGAATGCTTCGTACTCTTCAACATCGGGGGTGTATGGAACAGGTTGATTGAGCACCTTTCCATCTGGACTCATGAGCACGTAGTACGGCTGTGAATTACGATTGAAATAGCGCGCCTGGAAATCCGCCCACTTGTTACCAACCGTTCGGATCTTTTGATCGGAGAACGAACTTGTAAAAGGCTCGTCTAACTTTTCTCGTTCATCAACATACAGGCTAACAAGAACGTAGTCGTCTTTAATCTTGTCATAGACGCCTGGTTTGTCCCAGACGTTGTCTTCCATCTTACGACAGTTCACACAACCGTGACCAGTGAAGTCGACTAGAACAGGCTTATTGACTGTTTTGGCGAAAGCCATCGCCTCATCATAGTCCTTGTAACAATCAAGGTTTTGAGGGCAATGATTTGGATAGATAAAACTATGACCGGCAGGCGGCGCAAGGCCACTCAAGAGTGCAGGCGTATTGAATGCATGTGACTGCTCGTTGTAGCGATAGCCCATACCAACGTATACCGCAAAAGCCAGCATAGCCGTTCCAAGAATCATTGTGATGTTTCCAACTTTTTGCGCACTGTACTTCTCTAGTGGTGTTTTTAGCCAACCGAAATAGTAGGCCGCTAGGCCGAGTGCGCAGAGTACCCAAACGCCAACGAAAAGCTCATACGGCATCCACTTGGTGCCCATAATAAGATCGGCAGTTGAAAGGAATTTCATCGCAAGCGCGATCTCAACAAAACCTAGCGTAACCTTAACGGTGTTCATCCAACCTCCTGACTTCGGAAGAGAAGCTAGTGCCGCAGGGAAAGCTGCGAATAGCGTAAATGGAAGCGCAAGAGCACTAGAGAATCCAAGCATTCCGATAAGTGGAGCGACAGGGATACGTCCTAAGATTGTAGGGCCTCCTCCTGTTGCTGTCTCAACGAGCAAGGTTCCGATGATTGGACCTGTACAAGAGAAACTGACTAAGGATAGCGTGAAAGCCATGAAAAAGATGCCAAGCAGGCCACCTTGGTCGGCAGCACGATCGGCTTTGTTTGACCATGAACTCGGAAGAGTGATTTCAAAAAAGCCAAAGAAGCTTAGCGCGAAAACAATGAAAAGAATACCGAAGGCCAGGTTGAACCATGCATTCGTACTCAGCAAGTTGAGGGCATCAGCTCCGAAAAGGCCAGTGATAACAAGACCAAGCGTCACGTAGATCGCTATGATGCTTGCGCCATAGATCATTGCACGTTGAAGTCCCTTCTTTCGATCTTTTCCGCGACCAGTAAAGAAGCTTACCGTCAGCGGAATCATCGGGAATACACAAGGAGTCAGCAAGGCTAAAAGGCCGCCCCCAAAACCGAGGAAAAATACGGTAAACCAGCTTGCATTTTCGGCCACATCCACTTCTCGTGTATCCTCACCACAAGTTGCTGTTTCTAGCTTCTTGTCAATGAGGTATTGTGCGTTTGGGTCGGATGCAGGTCCGCTTGGAGCGACAGCTGCATTATCAACTATCGTCTTCCCTGCAAGAGCACTTTCGTACTGATCGTAATCAAGCTCTCGGGCAATGCCCTGTGCTGGAATAAACTGGTAGTAGCGCTCAGAAGGAGGTAAGCACTGAGACTTGTCACAGCTCATGAATTCGAGGTAACCGACAATCATTCCTGCGTCACCTTCAACCTCTACTATTTGTGAGAAGGTCGCCTCAGGAGCTACGAACTTGGTGACATTGACTTCGAAAACAGGATCCATTCCTGACTTCTTATTTCCCTTCTCTTCAACCGTTCCAACCAGTTTGGCACTTTCGACTTTATCAAAGCCAAAACTCGTGGCTACTGGTCCTCCTTCATCAACTTCTTGAGAATAGACCGTCCAATCTTTTTGAATGGCAGCGATCGCGTTAATACGGTAACGGTTTCCTTCGATCTGCTCTGTGCTGAATGACCAAATTACAGGATTGAGAATGCCGCTCTTTGTAGCATCGTCCTTTGCAACTTCAGTTGCTGCTGGGGTTACAGCCGAAACTACTGCTGGAGCTTTTATAGGTTTTTCAACTTTTTGGACTGTGCTTGTCTGCTTCGAAGGTGCTGCTTTTACTGTGGTTTGTTTTGGTGTCGAAGCCTTAGGCGCCTCTGTAGTTGCAACAACTTTTTCTTGCTGTGTCGATGGAACACTTCCTGTAGCTGGAGAAGCTGGCTTACTAAGCTCAAACTCAACATCACTCGGGGGCAGGCACTTTTCCTTGTCGCACGTCATGTAAGTGAGATACCCGACAACTGGAGCATCGCCCGCAAATTCTACTTCCTGACGAATGGTGTAAGTCTTTGAAAACTTCACGACCTCCATTTCGAAGAGCTTGTCATAGCCTGCTTTCCGAGTACCACGTTCTTCAGCCTTCCCAATGAGCTTCACAGCCTCTGGCGTATCGTAATTGATTGAGGTTGCTACCGGACCGTCATCGCTTTCGAGGTACTGCGAGTAGACCGTCCAACCATCTTCGATTTTTGCATCGAAAACAAGGAAGGTCTTGCCATCTGCCAGTTCCGTTCTAACATCCCATTTTACAGGATCTAGCATTTGTGCGTGGACCGACAGCCCAGCAAAAATCAAGAGGAAGAAGGAAACTAATTTGAATGAACGCAAGGCCATGAAAATAAAAGTTAGACGTTTTGGCAACGTAAGTCCCTGAAAATTTCAGAGGAAGTAAAACCGTAAGTTGAAGGAATGCATCGAGAACTACCGAATAGTGAAAGTCGAATTACCTAGCGATAGGTAGAACGATATCGACATTGGTCGGTGGCAAACATTTCTTGTTTGTACAAGCCATGAACCGAATAGTCCCGACAACCTGATCTGTATCGTCACTCACTTTAAATCCTTGCGAAAAAGATGCCTGCTTGGCATACTTCGTCACGTCCATACTGAAATACTCATCAAAGCCCGAGATCTTATCGCCTGACTCTGTAGGATCGCCTACAAGCTCCATTCCTTGAAGGTTAAAGCTGGTCGGAATTGGACCACCATCATCGAGGAACTGGCTATAGATGTACCAACCATCAGCGACTTTAGCTTCCGCTAAAACAGCATGTGTGCCGCCAGATTCACCGAGGCTAAACGACCATTCAACGGGGTTTTGCTGACCATATACGGTCGCAACAAAGGTCAAAAACAGGGCAGTAGTCAATGTGCGAATCATGCGGAAAGAGCTTAATGGCGATCAAGTTACAACGTAGAAACGGTGCAATCGCGTATACGTTGACCGCAACGATAAGATACACCCCTAAAATACCTGAAAACTAGCTTGTTACCATTACTTTTTTAAGTAATCCAGCGAGCATTTCATAGCCGTCCGTATTACCGAGAAGTTCTTCTGCTGCTCGCTCAGGGTGAGGCATCATTCCAAACACGTTACGAGAGGGATTACAAACACCAGCGATATTGCGTTCAGAGCCATTGGGATTGGCTTCTTCAGTTACGTTTCCATCAGCATCGCAGTAGCGGAACAGCACTTGATCGTTTGCCTCGAGCTCGTTGAGAACAGCTTCGCTGGCAAAGTATCGACCATCTGCGTGGGCTACTGGAATTGAATATGCCTTGTCAGCATCGAGTGTATGTGTAAGATCTGTACTGGTTGTACCTGGCTTGAGGAAAACATTGCGGCAAATGAATTTCTGATGCTCATTGCGCAAAAGTGCTCCAGGAAGCAACTCTGCTTCACATAGAATCTGAAATCCGTTACAAATGCCGATAACTCGACCTCCATTACCTGCAAACTCAATCACAGCTTGCATGATTGGACTAAACCTAGCCAAGGCACCAGAGCGGAGATAATCACCATAACTGAATCCTCCTGGCACGAGTACAGTATCAGTAGCAGGATCGAAGGAATCTAAGCTTTCTTGCTTGTGCCATAACTCTACTACTTCTTGACCAAGTACATCGCCGAAAACGTGCAAGAGATCGTGATCACAATTTGATCCTGGGAAAATGATGACGCCAAATTTCATGCAAAAAGGGGTAGTAGGTAAAACGCGAAGATAGCTAGACAATAGCCTTCCAAAGAAACCCAGCCACTACCAATAATAGCGCACTCATTGAGGCGATGTCAGCCTGTTTTCGCGAAAGCTCAGAAAGCCAAATACCGAGGAGTAAGCTGAGCGGAAATAGTACATATGCCAGCGCCCAAGGTGACAATGGTCCGCTCAGCAATATCGCCAACCATCCAGCACCTAGAAACATGTAAATCAGACGATTAAAGCGTTGCTCTTGGATAGGCCTTCGAGTAGTCAACTTCGCCACCCCAGCAACGGTGAGCAAGGATGCAAGCAAAATAACGGAAAGCCACATCCAATTTGAAAGAAGGATGGAAACCTCAGGAAGCGCGAACAATGACTCCGTCAGTTTCCACTGCGAGGTCCCTTCTATCTTTAAGAACCCTTCGAAGGAATCGGTCAAAAATCGATAAGCACCAAAGAGTACTACTGGAGTAAATGCTGCTACAAGCATCCCAAAGAAATCAGAGAATCGAAATCCGCGGAGCTGTGCTAATCCAATAATGGCTGCTGGCAAAAACCATAAAAATCCAGGTGCGATGAGCCATGCGCAACCGATGAGTAAGCCTGCATCAAATACAGGTAGGACTTTACCTTGGTGACGGTAGCATTCAAATAAACGAAATGCTGCGTACCCAATTAAGAAACTACCAATCAATAGGGGAGAGAAGCCAAGCCACCACCAAGTCGCAGACCCTAAAACCACCGCTACGAATCCAGGCAACATTCCCGCTGAAGACAAGCGATAGTGCTGCAAAGCATAGGAAGCTCCAAAACCTAATATGGCAACTAAGATTACCCCTAGAAGCCAGTCGATAATCCCCCCTCCTAAAAATAAACGCTGAAGCCATAGCCCCCAAGGATTGAAAACCCCTTCCAACGCACCAGGAATTCCAACTACAAAAGCAGCAGCACGAAGCAGTGCTGCAAAGCCGAGCAAAATGAATACCCCAACAACTTGAAATGATCGGAAGACTTGTAGCATTAAGAACCCTAGTTATGAAATCTACACCGCCTAAAACTAGATGATTTTGATCTAGATACTGTTGTCCAGTTTTTCAACTCAACCA
>CALDTK010000311.1 GCA_937924035.1 uncultured Saprospiraceae bacterium
CAGGGTATCATGATCGGCCGTGCAGCGATTGGATACCCTTGGATTTTCAGAGAAATTAAACACTATTTCGCTACAGGAGAGCATCTAGCACCGCCAACTATTGAAGAGCGTGTTGCTGCCGCGAGAGAACATCTTACGAGAAGCATTGACTGGAAAGGTGAGAGGGTAGGAGTTGTCGAAATGCGTCGTCACTACACCAACTACTTCAAAGGTCTTCCCAACGTGAAGCAGTTCCGCCAAATATTAGTGACAGAGTACGATCCATCAACCTTGTTCGCCACGCTTGAGGAGGTAGAAGCGCATTATGCTGGTTATGAAGCAGCTCCGGTTGCGTAAGGTGCTAGTCTGCCTTACGCTTGTAGCGAGGTAATATATACAAAGGCCGTGCTTCTGGAGCACTAGGATCTAGAATAGAGAGTAACTCATCGGAGTATTTATCGAATCCAAGCGATATGTTCCTCTGCTGGCAAGTAATGGCCAGCAATAGTTCACCGGTCTGCCGATCGATGATATCGAGGAAAACACGTTTCACGCTGACGTTGGTAAACCAACCTGAAACCGTTACCACCAAATCTGTAGGTTGATTTCCGTGTATACTTCGGATTAGAATGTCTTTGCTCTTTCGCGTAAACGTCGTATCGCCTACGGTAACATTGGTCGTTAGGCCTCCAAACCTAGGTTGACGCTCTCCATCGATGAAAACTCGGTATCCAGCAGCCTTAAATGCTCTAAAGGTGGCTGAGCGGACTCGTCTGTCGCAACTTCCTTCATAAAATATCGTGACAGAGGATTCTTTGAAGGCAGTCGGGATTTTACCGTAAAACTCCAGCGTTTGAGCCCTTGAATTAAAACTAAATGTGACTAAGAAAAGTAGAGCGACTAAGTATTTGTAAATCATAATTCAAATGTCTATTTTCTATCTGTTAATTTGTATTAACAATACGTTAGGGTAGGGTTATCGTTTGCCAAAGGGGGCGAAGTCGTTGAAATTTATTAGAATTTTAGAGTGATTCCTACCTCAATTTCCTTCCCTACAACTTTGTGACGCGTTTACCTTCGTCCGCGTCATGCAGCTTTCGCTTACCCCACACGAGACTCAACTTCTTAAGGCCATTGGTGCTTGCGCCAAAACGGTCGGCGTACCCGCTTACGCCGTTGGTGGTTTTGTAAGAGACAAATTGCTAGGGCGAGGAACCAAAGACATCGACATCGTCTGTGTGGGGAGTGGAATCGAGTTGGCGAAAGAAGTTTCCAAACAACTCAAAGGAGCGACGAAAGCTAAAATTTACAGCCGTTTCGGTACGGCCATGGTGCGCGTAGGCAATGATGAAATTGAGTTTGTAGGCGCTCGAAAAGAGAGTTACACCTCAGATAGCCGCAAACCTTCTGTAGAAGAAGGAACACTGGAAGATGATCAGATTCGAAGGGACTTTACGATCAATGCACTTGCGATAAGTCTTGCCGAAACAGACTTCGGAGAAGTACTCGATCCATTCGACGGGATCGCCGATTTAGAAGCTAAACTAATTCGTACGCCTAGAGAGCCTGGTCAAACCTTTACTGATGATCCTTTGCGCATGCTTCGAGGTGTGCGTTTTGCTAGTCAACTTGGTTTCACTATACAAGATGATACCAAGGCCGCGATGGCAAGTTTTGCCGAAAGGCTAGAGATCATAAGTGCTGAGCGTATTCACGTTGAGCTCAATAAAATTCTGCTTTCGCCAAAACCAAGCATCGGACTGGCTCTACTTTCTGAGACTAAGCTGTTACCTCATTTCCTACCCGAACTCGAAGCCATGCACGGCGTTGAAAAACGTGGCAACATTGGGCACAAAGACAACTTCTGGCATACACTAGAGGTAGTCGACAACCTCGCTGATCGTTCTGATGATCTTTGGCTCACCTGGGCGGCAGTACTCCATGATATAGGTAAGCCAAAAACCAAACGCTTCGAAAGCAATACCTGGACCTTTCACGGCCACGAAGTGGTTGGAGCCAAAATGGTCCCCAAAATTTTCAAGCGACTCAAGTTGCCGTTGGATGATCAAATGAAGTTCGTCCAGAAAATGGTGCGTTATCATCAAAAGCCGATTGCGCTCACTGAAGAGATTGTGACTGATTCTGCCTTGCGGAGATTGTTGTTTGACCTAGGCGATGACATCGATGACCTGCTGACACTTTGCGAAGCGGACATCACTTCGAAAAACCCGACAAAGGTCAAACGCTACCTCAAAAACTACGAACAACTCCGCATTCGAATCAAAGAGGTAGAAGAGCGTGACCAGCTCCGTAACTGGCAGCCGCCCATAACTGGTGAGGACATCATGAAGACCTTTGGTATTAAGCCAAGTCGAGAAGTGGGAATCATCAAAACCGCCATACGAGAGGCGATATTAGAAGGGGAGATTACGAGCGACAAAGAAGTTGCTTGGAAATTCATGCTTGAAAAAGGGGTAGAAATAGGTCTCACGCCATCCGCATAGCCTTTGCTTTTTGGCTATTGATTTGATGTTTACCTTAGGCGCAACGTCAGTTTCTGAACATGCCTAAGACCTATCAGCTTTTCTTCTTCCTTTTTCTTGGATTTCTCACTTCGTGTGGCACTGACTTACCTGAAGATGTAGCAGAGGTTTACGATAATTTACCGCAGACGTTAGATTATAACATCGACGTGAGGCCAATCTTAAGTGACCGGTGTTGGAGTTGTCATGGCCCCGATGCGAATACGCGTATGGCCAATCTCCAGTTGGATAATGCTGAATCAGCTTTCGCCAAAACTGAAGATCACGCCGTCGCTATCAAGCCTGGTAATGCAGGAGGAAGCGAGCTTGTCAAGCGCATACTATCTCAAGATGCCGAGTATCAGATGCCGACGCCGGAGTCAAACCTATCGTTGAACGCGAAGGAAAAAGCGATCCTCATCAAGTGGATTGAAGATGGTGCACAATACGATCCACACTGGGCATTCACCCCCTTGCCCGTAATTGCTGAGGCCGAATCACTTTCGGGTAACGGGATTGATAATTTCATTAGAGCTGGCTACGAGCAGCAAGGGCTGCAACCCAACGCGCCCGCCAAACCAAGAGAACTTATCCGACGCGTGTATCGCGACTTAACGGGATTGCCGCCAACTTACGAGCAGACCAAAGTTTACGTCGACGATCCGACCGAAGAGAATTACCTGAAAATCGTCGATGAGTTGCTCGCCTCTGATGCCTGTGCGGAACACCTCACTCTCGAATGGCTCGATGTGGCACGTTACGCAGATTCACATGGATTGCATGCCGATGGAATCCGTACCAGTTGGCCGTGGCGTGACTGGGTGATTGAGTCCTTTCGGCAAAACAAGCCCTACGATCAGTTCGTCACCGAACAGTTGGCAGGAGATTTACTTCCAAATGCCACAGAAGATAATATTCTTGCTACTGCCTTCAATCGCAATCACCCGATGACCGCCGAAGGTGGAGCGGACATGGAAGAGTTTCGCATGCAGTATGTGATGGATCGCACCAACACATTTTCGACGGCGTTTCTTGGCCTGACCCTCGAATGCGCAGCCTGTCACGACCATAAATTTGACCCCGTAAGCCAAGCAGAGTACTACCAAGTCAGTGCGTTTTTCAATAGCGTCAAGGAGTTTGGCATGACGGGTGACGACGGCGATTACGGTCCGCTTATGATGCTGGCCAGCGACGAGACAAAAGCCAAGCTCAACCAGTTGGACGATCGCATTGCAGCACTTTCAAATTTGAAACCCGAAGCCACCGCGCAGCAGATTGAATTCATCAACGGCCTGGCAAAAGGCGTTCGTCCAATCGCTTATCTGCCACTGGATCGTATCAAGGGAAAAAAATCCGATGGGTATCCAAACGCGAATGTGCTCGATACACTTTATACCGTTCCTGGATTCAAAGGCCAAGCCTACTATTTTGATACGGAATACGATGCCATCGACATTCCGATCGAACCGTTCGAGGCGTACGACCCGATGTCGTTTAGTGTGCATGTCAACACCAAAAAGCGTTCAGAAGGAAGGTGGCAAACACTAATTTCCAATGCAGGTGATAAGAATGGATACTGGCGCGGGCTAGACTTCTCCTTAGATCCAGAAAACCGTCTGAACTTCCGTCTAATCCACAGTTTGCCTGGTAACTATATCGAGGTGGCTAGTGTAGACTCGATTCAAATGAACCGTTGGTCGCAAGTGGCATTCACCTATGACGGTAGCTCGAATGCGGATGGGGTAGCACTCTACATTAATGGGCAGCCTGTAGCTACAGAAACGAAGTTTGACAAACTCTACAAAACCGTCTATCCGCTCACCAACAATAGTCACCACACGCCTACTAATCGTCCATATCGCTTGGCTGTTTCAGGTCGTCATTACACTGGTGAAGCTGGGATTCTCAAAGGTGCGATCGACGAAGTGAAGTTGTTTGATAAGCAGCTCAGTCATCTTGAGATCGCAGAGGCCAGTGGGCTTTCGCCAAAACCAGACCCTACTTGGACGAAAAATCACCAAACAGTCGTTGATCAAAGAAAGGTGGCCAATAAGCTCCGTGCTTTGCGAAAGGAACGCATCGAAACCGCCAACGAAGCACTCGATGTCATGGTGATGGAGGATATGCCTGAAGTTCGTCCGGCACACCGCCTTGACCGTGGCAGCTTTGAAACTCCTGCAGAAGTTGTCGGATTTGGTACGCCTAACTCCGTGCTGCGTTTTGACGAAAGTCGATATGAGAAAAACAGGCTCGGACTTTCGAAGTGGCTTTTCGCTGAAGAGAATCCTTTAAGTGCACGCGTCACCGCCAACCGATACTGGCAGTTCATCATGGGGAAGGGCATCGTGGCGACCGCACATGATTTTGGGATGCAAGGCAAGTTGCCATCGCACGCTGAATTGCTCGATTATTTAGCGAATGGTTTGCGCAAAGCAGATTGGGATGTGAAAGCTTTGCTTAAGGCGATTGTCCTGTCAGACACTTACAAGTTGAGTGCTGAAATCAATGCTGATAACCAAACGAAAGACTCGGCCAACGATTACTACACCCGTTCCTCGAGCTATCGCTATTCCGCTGAAAGCATTCGAGACTATGCCTTGGCAACAAGCGGCTTATTAGTCAAAACCATTGGTGGC
>CALDTK010000312.1 GCA_937924035.1 uncultured Saprospiraceae bacterium
GTGATAACTCCGATAGACTTTACCAAGATCGTCCGTGAAGCATGGGCGGACTACGATGACTCCCGAGAAATAAGTCTGGTGACGGACATCTCGGCGATGGTGTCGACCAACCATGTGTACCGAATCCGATTTACAGATCGCAGTTTTGTGGTCGCCAAGTTGAGCTACTTTGGTAAGTACGAGCACTTCGTGGAGGATCACCGGATCATCAATACGTTGTCGAATAACCTTCCTGCGCCTTTTGAAAACTTCTTAGCGCGCAGCCTCATGAAAGGCGAGCGGCTATATGTGTACCGTCACCAAGATTCTAGAATTGATGCTTGGGTAGTTTTTTATCGGCCGGTAAAAGTGCGCGAGCGGCTACCAAGACGCCTAGGTGAAGATCAGATCGATCAGATGGCAGTAGAGTTTGCAGGGTTTCATAAGGCATGTTTTCAAGTGCGTAAGACCTTACCGCAATCTTCGAAAGACACCCATACGGATATTGACCATTTGCTCGGACTACTAGACACTCCCGAAGGGAAGTTTGAGTATCGTGGATTTGAAGATGAGATTAGAAAACAGTGCGACCTCTTTCGAGAAAACACAGCAAGACTCAATGTGGCTGACTTGCCTCGCATTCCTGTTTTTGTAGACTGGAACATTGGCAACTTTTCGTTGACGCCAACCGGCCGATTCTTTTCTCGATGGGATTACGACTGGTTTCGGATGAGTTCACGAATGATGGATTTCTATTTCATCGCAAGAGTAGTTTCCGACCGAGGTGACCGCACAGAGTTTACCTATAATGTCGACATCTTGATGGAGGAACGTTTCATTCAATTCCTTAAAAAATATCACGAATTATACCCGCTCAACGAAACAGAACTTGAAGCAATTGGCGAGGTTTACCGCTTCTTCTTACTCAATTACGTAGTGAAAGATGGTCGCTACTTCTTCCACGAAATCTTCGCGACCAAACTTATGGCTGAAGCTTTTAGTGAAGGCCTCCCTAGTGTCGCTCGTTTCGATGCGGATATCTTGAAAAAAGCTGTCCTCGGCTAATTTTTATCTCCTTCATTGTTTATTCTACTTTCGTGAAAACAGATTCCTTCCTAAGTCTTGCTCGTCGCTTTCGCGCCATTTTCTTTGACAGCTATGGCGTACTCAAAGTTGCTGGGGGCGAAGTAGAAGGAGGTCCAAAGCTCATCGAAACGCTTCGTGAAGAAGGTATAGAAATTCGCGTACTGACGAATGACTCGTCTAGGAGTCAAGGCAACCAAGCGACCAGGTTTAGAGAACTCGGCTACACGAGTATCCGCTCGAGTGAGATCATTACCAGCGGCATGATGGCCAAGTTGTTTTTGAAAGAAAAAATCACCAGTGGGAAGGTGGCGTATCTCGGTACCGAAGCCTCTGCACGTTATGTACTTGATGCAGGATGCGAAGCAGTACCTGTAAACAAGGTTAGCGACCCTGAAGAAATCAACGGGATGGTCTTCCTAGATGATGAAGGATTTGATTGGAATACAGACCTGAATGCGGTAATCAACCTGCTTCGAAATCGAAACATTCCTACCATCGTTGCAAATACAGATTACCTCTACCCTACCGCTGGCGGACGCGTAGCCTTAGCCACCGGGGGCATTGCCAAACTCGTAGAATCAGTTCTTGGTCGTAAGTTTTTACACTTCGGAAAACCCGACACGCAAATGTTCAACTATGCTTTTGAGGACATCAACTTGAGTGATTCTTTTGCTAAAAGGGATGTACTAATGGTTGGTGATACACTTGGCACTGACATTATCGGAGGTAATAAATTTGGGATTCAAACCTGCTTGGTACTCAGCGGAAACACCAGCGCGAAAAACTATAATCAAGACATCGTTCGCACAGGTATAGGTCCTGACTATGTGGTTACTTCTATTGGAACGTAGGCCCATCGTAGGGTCCCTTTTACTGGTCACATAATTGAATGGATAGTCTACTTATTTCTGCATAAAGCTGTAAAAAGTCTATGGTCGTTTGGCATTGCTATCTTAGCGCATACAAACGAACCCCATGCGCATTCCAACGTCTTTCATTGCACTTAGTATTCTTCTTTTAGGAATGCTGTTTACCTCTTGTGGCACCTTTACCGAGGAGGTCTGGATCAATGCCGATGGGAGTGGGCGCTATGCTATGGACTACGATGCGTCAGAATCGCTCGCTATGCTGGAAATGCTAGGTGACATGGGTGGTGATGAAAAAGATAACCCAACTGACGAATCGGTAGAGACAACGGAGGACCCTGAAGAGGTCATGAAAAAAGCATTGTCTCGAGAAAAATTTGACACTTCTTTCAATCTAATGTCGGTCATGCCTGATAGTGTGAAGCAGATTATTAGTAGCAAAAAGGAACTTCGTAAAACATTCACAGATCGAGGTAAATCCATATCGGATCAAGGACTCGACAGTCTACAAAATGCTTTTGACCTTTTAGGTAATCTCGACTTTGCGATGCGAATGGATAAGGCTGAAAGTATTCTTGGCTTTGGAATGACGATCAATTTTGATGAGGTAGCCTCTATTGCGAACACCTTTAAAAGCATGACATCACTTAAGTCTCTTGAAGGTGAAGAAGGGGGTGCACAAGCTCAAGCTGGAGGGATGGCTGACAAGATGGGCAATCGCTCTACATTCGAAATGGTCGGTAAAAACAAACTTATCGTGCGCCAAGCTCCTGCTGCTAAGATGGACGAATTACTAGGAGCAGCTGGTGATAGCTCCGAAGACATGGATGCCGAGCAAATGGAAGGGATGCTGGAAATGATGGGCCTCGGAAGCTACGAAGTCAAGGTTCACGTTCCTGGAATTATCAAATCTGTAGAAGGAGCAACATATGTGAAGGAAAACGACAACACTGTCGTCTTTACTGTTGACTATCTAAACGCTATGAAAGGTGGTGACTTGATGGAGGCTGAAATCACTTTCAAGCCTAAGAAAAAGATGAAGATTACTGTTCCGAAGTAAGGGACATCATTTTAGTCAGCGCTTGGTTGGATATAATTCTAAGCCTTACAATTCCTCTTCCATTTCTTCATATGCTCGACTGGCCTTCTTAAGGCCGAGGTTAACATAATCTCTGAGTTGCTGTGCATATCGTGCAGGGCTCATCGCACCATGCCCAGCGATTCGCTGGCTTCGTTTGCGCAAAGCTTCGAAGTGTCCACTGAAGTAAGAGATCGCTTTAGGATCTTCCGTAGAGAAGAAATTAGGATTGTCGAAGGTGACAAACAGACGATTGGCTTGCGGCCCAGTGAATTGTAAAATACTACTCGTGGCATGCAGTCTGTTCTGCCATAACTTTAAAGGACCTTCTTCGGTGTTCTCCAACGTTAGGCTTTTTTCTAACCGGTCTATCACCCGAACTATGGCGGCAAACAGTGCTTCGCAATCTTCTCGCTGAATTGCAGAACTCTCTACAAGCAGCAAAATTTGATAGGTGAGACTTCTCAATGGGCTTGGGCCCCAGGCTTCTTCTCGTTGTGTGGATCGGTAGGCCCGCGAAACGATTGCTGTGCGGCCGATGAAGGCTGAGTACTTTTTTCGAGCTGTAGCAAGATCAAATCTTCGTGCTCCTTTTGCATCGATTGCCAAGCCGAAGAGGTAGCGCTTTAGGGCCGCGAGGTCTGGTTCTCCGAAGAGATAAAAGACTGGAATATCAGTAGTTGATACGAGTACAGAGACCTCATCAGGTTTGGCGAAGAGTTGCTTACTCGCCTCAAGTTGACTGAGGTAGCGCGTCTCATTGAAGGTGGCGTCCGCTTCCATAGGCGCCTCAAATCCAAAACGCGGAATAGCCTCTTTGTTTGGAAGCATGTCCAAGCCAAAGCGACGGGAGAGCATGACATATTCGTAGGCCGAGAAGGGCATATCTCCTCTTCGCCTGCGATAGTAGGCACTTTTGGAGATCCCAAGAAATTCGGCTGTTTCCTGACCATTTTCATTGCTCGCATCGGCAGCTGCAATAAGGCGCAGACGCCAATCCTCCATAAATGCATGTTCGTTGAGCTCTCTAGTATCCATATGTCAATTCGCTATGTCAGCAACTTACAGCCTTCTCTGGTAATCGCAAAAGCCAAATGCTGAGCCAAATGAGGATTGGACTGTCTTCCAAGCTCAATTCATTGAAAACAAGGGTAAAACTACTGGCAGGTAGCTGACCAAGCTTCTCTTGTGACTGGCGCCATTGACAAAAAGGTCCGTATCTAGTGCAACATCACCTGAATTCATTTCAATGGCCCACCTATACCGACCGCTTGGAGTTGTACTTACCTGTGTCATGTTTTGTCTAACCCTTCGGGTAGATGCTCAGCTAGTATCCTCTACTGCTCCATACTCTTTTCATGTTGGACTCGCCTACCAGCGCAATACCACAGGTTTTAGCGTAAGCTCAACAGCAGGATATCGATTGGCGAAGGGACTAGAAGCAGTGGTTCAAGGATCGTTTTCGAACTATGAATTTTCGAAAGTGCGCTGTCTTGCCTTCGATTTAGACACCATTGCCTTACTGCCAGGATCTCTATTTTATCTCGGCGATGATCAACGTGATGCGAACGTTTATTTTCGTCAACGAGCAGAGCTTTTGAGCGGTATCAATGTAACTGTAGGAGATCGTGTGCGCTTTGTGTCTTCCTTACGTTTTGGCGCAAGCTGGATAGCCATGGAAAGTGAAGTTGACTCTCGGACGTACGCACCAGTAGTTCGACATCCAGGACTTGAATGTGGTGAACCTTTCCAAGATAGCAATCGCCCCACTGGACCAATCGCTGTTGTGGATCCTTTCAACTTTACAACAAATGCAGTTGCAGGTGTCATGTCCATCGGGATTGGAGTCGAAACGTTAACCAATCAGGATTGGCGGATTTATGCCATGCTCCACAACCGACAATTGATATACGGATCCACCCAGTTTTTAGTCTACGATCCGCGTCGTCAAGGATTTGGATCTATCGCTCAACGTATTCGAGACCATGCTCCGAGCTCAGAGTTTCGCGTTGAGGTTGGCGTGATGGTGCCGTTGCGCGGAGTATAGGGGATGTGGGATCTAAATGCACATATCAACTTAGTGATAGAAGCCCTTTTGCTAGCCAGTTAGATGTCTTAGCGTGAACCAAGACGCTAATTTTTTAACGCAAAGCGTCCTGCGGACTACGCAAAGAGCAAAGAACGCAAAGCCCCGCTATGCGTGGGCCCACGTGCTTTGCAAGGTGCAGGATGTTGTCAAGCAACGACACACGAGCGTAGCTCGATGACCAGCGCTATAAAGGCCTACACGTCATACCTGTGCGTATCAACTTGGCGCTCTTCGCTCCTTTGCGAAGGTGGCGAAGCCATCCATTGCGTGCACCAAAACGCTAATTTTTTAACGCAAAGCGTCCTGCAGACGACGCAAAGAGCAAAG
>CALDTK010000313.1 GCA_937924035.1 uncultured Saprospiraceae bacterium
CATTCGTGATGCGCAACTATTGGATTCAGTAATAATCGTGTCTCATTGGAATACCGCTCGATGCAATGTCGACTCAGGCACGCCGACAAATTGGTTGAATAAATATTTCTCGACAGTAGTGGAGCTTTATTGTTCTTGTGCTGTGGAGACTGCCGCGACAAGGTTTAAAAAAAGAGTTCGCCACTCTGGCCACCTGGATGATCAGAAATCATATGAAGACACTTTAACTTGGATGGCTGAATACCGGCTAGGTTTGCCATTAGGATTGGGCAAGCAGCTTGTAATGGCAGAAACTGATTCTGTATTTCAAGTAGAAAACATTGATAATGAAATTATATAAAATTTTGTTTCCAATACATAACCAGCACTACACTATTTGAAAGACCGCTATGTGTTGTGAAACTTGTCTGTCGTGTAGAATCTGATCTGCGCCAATCTTGCGCCTTCTGGGCTCAAGCCCCAGACACAATTCACAATTTGGATTTATGATGGATAAGTGGATTCCAATTACTACGGACATTGAAGCAGAGCGACTGCTAACTCTTTTCGGTGAGTTTCATGATTCATGTATCAGAGAAGCACATATCTGGACTGGGCATTTTGTAAGTCCTGATTTGTCAATGTCATGTGATGGTGGCCTAGATACTTGTGTGAACTTCTTAGTACAAAGGCAATTTAGAGACCCATCATGTATTGAACTTCGTTTCGAGCAAGTTACGCGCATTAACGTCGTACCAACACCAGTGAACTATAACTCTGTAATTCACAACGCAACTCTTATTGTTCACGGTGACGGAATCACATGGGCATTGGATCTCCCAGAATCAAAATTGGAGGAAATAGATTCGTCACAAGACACATGGGTTACTGCAAAAGTGCTCAAGTATCGGGTCGCAGATGAACTACTTGGGCCGCTGAAAAGAAAATACACCGATACAATAGACTGACGACGGCGGGCACTACATTAGTTGTGAAAATACAACGCAACACATGTAAGCTGGGGGCTGATAAATCGCGCGGTATTGTGTTGACAGGCAAGTGCATTGTCGTCATTCGCCGATTACACATCTGCACGGATCAGGTAGACTCTTGTACAGCCGGAGTGTGCCCATTGCTGCCTGTCAGATTTTCAATTGACATAACCTTGAGCGGTATACCACCGACAGAGCTGTTTCCACACTTGTGGTTAGTTGGGAGTAACAACCACCTCGGTGCAGTTGGTAGGTACCTGTGCGCTAAGCTAGTGATAATATTTTGTTCCAAATAGCAACAACAACAGAAAGTATCCGCCAAACCCAGTGATAGTCCAACCAATGATTCTATATAAGATACTGTAAGCTGGTTTGGCTGCCTTTTGAGCCGCACGGTTTATAAGTACCCCTATAATGATTAGAGTGACTACAAAGAGAAATCGATTTTTACTAATCCAGTTCGCAATACCATCAAGTAGTCGGTGCGATTTACACTTCAGTGATTTGGACCCTACGCTCTCGAAACTAGAACTATATAAGTCAGCATCGTCCCCACACCCACCTAGCTTCCCATCTCTGCCAAAAGAATAGACTTCAACCGGATCAACCATTCCGGGATTAAGATATAGATAACTCCTTTGCCATGAGTCTTTAGGGATATTGTCTAGCAATTTCTCCCAATATATCAACTCTGGTACTACTACAGGTTTCTCAACCAAGGCTCGCAACCCATGTGTAGCACTGGGGTACTCACCGTGCCCGAGCCTGTATAGTTCAAGTGTTTCAACAATAGCGCGGAGATCGTTTTTTACTTTTGCGACCCTGTTATTTCCCGGCGGTCTAGCGTTTGAGATGGAATCGGCAACTAAAGCAATTAGAATCATTGCGCCCCAAAATGTTTTTTTACTTAGACGATTCAATGCTAATCCTAAAATTGTAACATCAGTATTCTTCGCTTAGGAACATCAAAGTGACCGTCGGCTTTTGGCCGATTACTGTAGTAGCACCAAAGATTCAAAGGTGCCTAACTCTATTACTGACGCTCGAACCAGGAACGTAACGCGGAGCCACGAACAAAGGTTTATCGTTGAGCGCCAGCCTCGTCATAAACTTTATCCATAAACCCATTAGAAAATACAGAAATATCGTTATCCTTGTTAAGGTCGATGGTGTTCTCGTAGTAAAAATCGTTGTGGAAATAGTACCTATCTAACGCACCATAATCTGATACACCAAGATAAACTGGCGCAACTGTCAAGTTCATCAATCCTGCCTCTACATATGCACTTTTGTATCCTATAGCCTGAGCCAGCTTGACATATTCTTCCAGTGACTTGTTAAAGTATTCTTCGAAATCCTTACTTGGTAAATAGAGATTATTTTCTTTATCATATGAAAAGATAATCGATGCAACTCCCCAAACTTCCCCTGTTTTGAAAAGCTGTGTTGTGCCACCGTGAATTTTCTCCTTACCCATCGAAGCGAAGACAATTGCACCATAGCGATTTCTCTCAATATTTATACCGCCAGTCGTACCAAAAAATACTGGTGGATTTGATGACCAGAGCGAATTCACTTGATCATTTTTTGACAATTCAGGAAGTTTATTATTTGGAGATAAGCGGAGGTAAACGATCGGTTTTGTATCGTCATACTCAAGACGCAATCTATTACCATGCGTGTCGAGGGCATCGATTAATGGACCACTATTATCCCAATAAGCGGCACGATTTAGCGTGAAAGGTGTTTTCTCTGGTTGTTGCGAAGGCGAGGACTGCCAATGAGCGTAGTGTTCGGACAATATATTTTCAAATTGTGCGCTAAGCTGATCACGAGCATGTTTCTTCTCCAATTTGTTTCCACTAGGGGCCAAAGTAAAACGAACAGGATGGCGGTCTCGGACGTCGAATGGTAAGTCTTCTGGTGTGCCATAGTGGTCATTCATTACTTTTACAACTACCTCATCACCATGTGTACCCAATGCATATCCAAGCTCAATTGCAACATTGCTATTGATTTGCATCTTCTTTTTTCCATCTGGTTTACACGTTTTTCCAGTGAGGGTTACATCTGCTATGAACACAGATGCGCCCCTAATCTTCCGTGCAATTATTTCAACGATGTTGGGTGAGCCTAAAACGCGCTTAGTATCATGATCTATTTCCAGATCATCGCTAACTTTTTTCGAGGCTATTTCTAGAGCTTCACGTATCAGACTCTTACATGTCGATAAATCTGTATCCTCTTGCCATGAGTAAAATATTTTCATGCGCAGATTATATCAGTGAATGACTATAATTGACTGACTCTCGTCGCACCGGACGGAAGCAACAACGGGAGATTGTGAGGAGAACTGCCTGTTGCTTTCAAGTTAAAGGCCGCTTGAACTGGCTGCTATTGGCGATTGCTTCCGGATGAGGCCGTTCACCTGGCAGCGATTTCCATGAGTTACTTCAAATAGTGATTGACCGGCGGAAGAGTGCCCTTTGCTAACGTTCCCGGCTCAGAGAAATCAGGTTAAAGTGCTTGTCGTCTCTCACCA